>DASSLZ010000021.1:0-5229 GCA_035689165.1 Candidatus Eiseniibacteriota bacterium
TGGCCGAGGATCATCGCGACCTGGGCAAGCCGCTCATCCAGAACGCCCATCCCTATCTCGCCTTCCTGAAAGCGGTCCGCTTCTTCCAGGGGGAGGAGGCCCGCCCCGAGCCGGGCATCCATCCCTCCGCCGTCATCGCGCCCGACGCCTGCGTCGACGCCACCGCCTCGATCGGTCCCCATGTCGTGATCGAATCGGGCGCCCGCATCGGCCCGCTCGCCTGGATCGGCCCCGGCTGCTACATCGGCGCCGGCGCCTCGATCGGCCCGGAGACGCGGCTCCATCCCAACGTGACCCTCCGCGAGGAGTGCATGCTGGGCGCGCGCGTCATCGTCCATCCCGGCGCCGTGATCGGCAGCGACGGGTTCGGCTTCGTGCGCGACGGCGACATCTACCGGAAGCTCCCGCAGGTCGGGAACGTGGTCGTCGAGGACGACGTGGAGCTGGGCGCGTGCGTCACGATCGACCGCGCGACCATGGGCACCACGCGGATCGGGCAGGGAAGCAAGATCGACAACCTGGTCCAGATCGCCCACAACGTGCAGGTCGGACGGAACTGCATCATCGTGGCGCAGGTCGGCATCTCCGGGAGCACCTCGGTCGGGGACAACGTGGTCCTGGCCGGACAGGTCGGCATCGTGGGGCACATCGAGATCGGGGCGGGGGCCCAGGTGGGCGCCAAGTCGGGCGTCTCCAAGTCGGTGAAGCCGGGGGAGCGGATCTTCGGCTATCCGGCGCTCCCCGTGAGCCAGGCGAAGCGCATCGAAGCGTCGATCCGGCACCTCCCCGAGCTGATCCAGACCGTCCGCGCCCTGAGGCGCCGGATCGAGGAGCTGGAAGGGCCGAAGCCCTCCTCGTGAGCGCGCCGAACCAGCGGACCTTGGGACGCACCGTCGCCTACGACGGCGTCGGGCTGCACACGGGCATCCCCTGCCACGTCGAATTCCGCCCCGCGCCCCCGAACACCGGCATCCGCTTCGTACGCCTCGATCTTCCCGGCACGCCCGAGATCCCGGTCGCGCCGCGCTACGCGCGGGCCGACACCGACCAGATGCGCCGCACCATCTTGAAGAACGGGGACGCGGAAGTGCATACGGTCGAGCACATCCTCGCCGCCGCCGCGGGCCTCGAGATCGACAACATGGTGATCGCGCTGAACGCGCAGGAGCCGCCCGAGCCGCAGGACGGGAGCGCGCGTCCCTATGTCGCGCTCTTCCAGGGCGCCGGGATCGTGGAGCAGCCGGCCGCGCGCCAGTATTTCCGCGTGACCGAGCCGGTGGAGTACGAAGAGGGGGGCGTGATTCTCGTGGCGCTTCCGCACGACGGCCTCCGCGTCACGTTCACCATCGAGTACGAGAACGCCTACCGCGGCACGCAGTACGCCACGTACGACATCACCCCTGAGACGTTCGTGAAGGAGATCGCGCCCGCCCGCACCTTCGTGCTCGAGCGCGACGTGGAGAGCCTCCGCGCGCGCGGCATGATCCAGGGGGGAACGCTCCAGAACGCCGTCGTGGTGCAGCCCGACGGGATCATGAACCGGGAGCCGCTCCGCTTCGAGGACGAGTTCGTCCGGCACAAGATCCTCGACTTCCTCGGGGACCTCTTCCTGCTGGGCCGCCCGGCGCGGGGGCACTTCCTTTCGATCAAGTCGGGGCACGCCACCAACGTCCGCTTCGTGCAGCGCCTGATCCAGGATCAGGAGCCGGGGAGCCTGATCCGCGGTATCGTGGGGAACGGCGACCACGGGCCGATCCAGCTCGACATCATGGCGATCCAGAAGATCATGCCGCACCGCTATCCGCTCCTCCTCATCGACCGCATCCTGAGCCTCGAGGAGAACCGGGTGGTGGGCATCAAGAACGTCACCATCAACGAACCGTTCTTCGCCGGGCACTTCCCGGGGCATCCGATCATGCCCGCGGTGCTCATCATCGAAGCGATGGCGCAGTGCGGCGGGGTGCTCCTCCTGAACACGGTGGAGCGGCCCAAGGACAAGCTCGTCTACTTCATGGGAATCGACAATGCGAAGTTCCGGAAGCCGGTGCGGCCCGGGGACCAGCTGCGCTTCGAGCTGACCCTGCTCCGGCTGAAGCAGCGCATCTGCAAGATGGAGGGAAAGGCGTACGTCCATGGAGACCTCGTCGCGGAAGCAGAGCTCCTTTCCAGCATTGTCGAGCGCAATCCCTGAAGCCGACCGGCTGACGGGGACGTGGGCCCGCGTCGCGGGCGCCGTCGTGCCGCTGCCCGATTCGGAGCGGGCTCGACCCTCGATCCATCCGACGGCCGTCGTGGCGCGCGGGGCGGAGCTGGGTCCCGGCGTCGTGGTGGGCCCGTTCGCCTACGTCGGGCCCCGCGTGGTCCTCGGCGCGGGAACGCGCGTGGGCCTGCACGCGATCATCGAGGGGTGCACGGTGGTCGGTCCCGGCTGCCAGATCCATCACGGCGCCGTGATCGGGAACATCCCCCAGGACCTGAAATTCCGGGGCGATCCGACGCACGTGAAGATCGGATCGGAGACCACCATCCGTGAGTACGCGACGATCAACGCGGCGACCGGGGAAGGGGAGACCACGGTGATCGGCGATCGCGTGCTCCTCATGGCGTACGCCCACGTCGCCCACAACTGCAGCATCGGCAACGGCGTGATCCTGGCGAACTGCGTGAACCTGGCGGGGCACGTGCGCGTCGACGACTTCGCGACGATCGGCGGCATGACGCCCGTGCATCAGTTCGTGGCGATCGGCACCCAGGCCTTCGTCGGCGGCGCTTCGCGCGTGGCGCAGGACGTGCCGCCCTACGTGAAGGCGGCGGGCAATCCGCTCCGGGCCTGCGGGCTGAACAGCATCGGCATGGAGCGCCGCGGCATCTCCGCGGACGTGCGTCTGGAGATGAAGCGCGCCTACCGGATCCTCTACCGCTCGCAGCTCAACGTGGGTCCCGCGCTCGACCGGATCCTGCGCGAGTTGAAGCCCTATCCCGAGATCCACGAATTCGTCGAGTTCGTGCGCTCCTCCGAGCGGGGCATCGCGCGTTGACCGCCCCGGCGGGAGCGCCCCGGTGAGAACGCTCCGCGCGGGCGTGGCGGGCCTGGGGCACCTGGGCACGATGCACGCCCGGGCCTGGCAGCGGATCGAGGGCGTGGAGCTGGTCGGCGGGTTCGATCCCGACCCCGCGGCCCGGGCGCGCGCCCAGGAAGCGCTCGGGATCACCATGCACGACTCCCTGGCCGCGCTCCTTTCGGGACTCGATCTCCTCTCGATCGCCGCGCCGACGCCGGCGCATCACGATCTGGCCAAGGCGTCGCTGGCGCGCGGCATCGCCACCCTGGTCGAGAAGCCGATGGCCGCCACCCCCGCCGAAGGCGAGGGGATCCTCGCACTGGCCCGGGCCCAGGGCGCCGTGCTCGCCGTGGGGCAGATCGAGCGGATGAACCCCGCCGTGCGCGCGGCGCTGCCGCATCTCAAGCACCCGCGCTTCATCGAGGCGCACCGCCTGGCGCCTCCCGTTCCGCGCGGCACCGACGTGGACGTGATCCTGGATCTCATGATCCACGACCTCGACCTGGCGCTCCTGGCCACGCGCTCGCGCGTCGTGGACGTGCAGGCGGTCGGGGTCCCGGTGGTCACGCCCCACATCGACATCGCGAACGCGCGGATCACCTTCGAGAGCGGGTGCGTCGCGAACATGACGGCGAGCCGGATCTCGAGGGAGAAGATCCGGAAGATCCGCTTCTTCGAAGCGAGCGAGTATCTTTCGATCGACTGCCTGCACCGGACGGTGGAGGCGTTCGCGCTCGAGCCCGCCGGGCCGGAGAATCCCGACGCGCACTGGCTCGCGCGCATCCGCCCGCTCGCCATCGCGGTCTCCAGCGACGATCCGCTGGAGACCGAGCTCCGGCACTTCACGGCCCTTCGCGCCGATCCCGCCCGCTCCTGGGCCGAGTCCGAGACGGCGCTCGAGGCGCTGCGGGTCGCCGACCGGGTCCGCCGGCAGGTCGAGCACCGTCCCGTCCGGAGCGAACCGACCGGCCCCAGCGTTCCGGTCTGACCTTCCCGCGCCTGGTCATCGCGGCCGGCGACCCCTCGGGGGACCGCCTGGGCGCCGCACTCCTCGCCGCGCTCCGCGCGCGTGGCGTGCGCGTGGAGGCGGCCGGCCTGGCCGGCCCCGCGCTCCGCGAAGCGGGAGTGCTCGCGGCCGCGCCGATGGAATCGGTCGCGGTCATGGGATTCGCCGAAGTGATCCGCCATCTCCCGGCCATCCGCCGTGCGCGCGCCGCCGTGCTCGCGCTCCTCGAGCAGGACCCCGAAGCGATCTTCCTGCCGATCGACTCGCCCGGGCTGAATCTCGGGCTGGCCCGCGCCGCTCATCGCATGGGGCGCCGCGTGGTCTACTACGTCCTGCCCCAGGTCTGGGCCTGGGGCTACGGCCGCGTGCGCCGGATCCGCGAGGACGTGGATCTCATGCTGCTTCTCTTCCGTTTCGAGGAGGCGATCGCGGCGCGGGAGGGGATCGCCGCGCGCTGGGTCGGGCATCCCGCGGGGGCGCTCGCTCCGCCACCCGCCGCACGCCGGGACGCGCGGTCCGCGCTGGGGATCGAGGACGACGCGACCTTGATCGCGCTCCTTCCGGGAAGCCGCGTCGGGGAAGTCCGCCGCCATCTCGCGCCGATGCTCGATGCCGCGGCACGGCTGGCCGGCGCGTGGGAGAAGCCGGTCCGTGTGGCGGTGAGCGACGCCGGCCCGGTCGCGGGGACCGCGGCGCGCGGCGACGCGGCGCCCCTCTGGAACGCGGTGCGCCCCCTGCGCGTCGCCGGCACGTCGGCGCCGCTCCTCGCCGCGGCCGACCTCGCCCTGGTCGCCTCGGGCACCGCGACGCTCGAGGCCGCGGTAATCGGCGCGCCTTTCGTGATCGTCTACCGCACCGGGCGGCTCAACTACGAGATCGCGCGCCGACTGGTCCGGCTGCCGCGCGTCGGGCTCGCCAACATCGTCGTCGGAGCCGACGCCGCTCCGGAGTGCATCCAGGACCGCGCCACCGGGATCGAGATCGCGCGCGCCGCGGCGCCGCTGCTCGTGGAGTCGGCGCGCCGCGAGGCGCAGCGCGCCGCGTTCGCTCCCTTGCCGGAGCTCTTGGGCGGCGGGGGCTCGGCCGACCGCGCGGCGGAGGCGCTGATCGAGTTCGTCGAGCGCGGCAAGGTCCCGGCGGCGGCGGGCGCGGCGCGTGAGG
>DASSLZ010000022.1:0-6228 GCA_035689165.1 Candidatus Eiseniibacteriota bacterium
AGCATGGACGTGAAGCGCCCGCCGAAGGCGGTGTTCACGACGTCGATCGCGACGCGGTCGGGATCGGTGCGCGAAACCCCGAGGTTTCCGATCCAGAAGTAGCTCTGCGTGGCGTCCGGACGGTTCACGAGGAGGATTCGCCTTCCGGTGCGTCGCGACGTCGGCGGCACGGCCGGCGCGGGAGAGGCGGCGGCGTGCCAGTCGCCGAGCGCGCTCCGCAGCTTCGCCTCCATGGCGCGCGCGTCAAAATCGCCCACCATCGCCAGGATCAGGCGATCGCCGCCGTAGTTCTGACGGTAGCAGGCGAGCACGTCGTCGCGCGTGATCGTCGCGACCGTCGCTTCGTCCCCCGTGACCGGGCGCCCGTAGGGATGAGAGCCGTAGAAGTAGGCCGCGGCGTAGAGCCCGAGCATGGAGTAGAGATCGTCCTTCTGCGCCTTCAACCCTTCGATCGTCTGTTCCTTCAGCTTGGTGAACTCGGAATCGGGAAAGGCCGGCTCGCGGAGGAGCGAGCGGATCAGCTCGATCATCAGCGCCTGGTCGCGCGCCATGAACTTCCCGGAGATCGTCGCCGTCTCCACGCCCGCGTCGGTCGAGAGATCGGCGCCGGCGCCGTCCACGACCGCCGCGATCTCCCGGGCCGACCGCTTCCCCGCCCCCTTCCGCAGCAGGTCCGCGGTGAGCGATGCCAGCCCCTCCTTACCGGGGGGGTCGGTGAGGTCGCCCGCGCCGCGGATATAGCCGCCGAAGGAGATCAGTGGGACGTCGTGCCGCTCGGCCAGGATGAGCCGGGCGCCGTTGGGAAGCGTGACCGTGCGAGCGGGTGGCAGCGAGACCTTCGACGCGGCGGATGCCGCCGCCGGGGCCGGCGTGGCAGCCGCCCGCGCCATGCTGGCCGGCAAAGCGCACGCAAGCGCCATCCCAACGAGGGCCGCTGAGGAACCGAGGCCGTGCGACACGAAGCACCGCGCCCACGGCGTCATCGCGCGCCTCCCGCGCGCGCCGGCGCGCCATCGCCCGCGCGGCGCGTTTCCTCGGGCACCAGCACGCCGACCGTGCGATTCGTCTCGACGAAGATCCGCTTCGCCAGCGCCTGCACGTCGCGCGCCTTCACGGCGGCGTAGCGCGAGGGGCTGGAGAAGAGCTTCCTCCAGTCGCCGTGGAAGACCTGGTTGTCCCCCAGGGCGCTCGCTTTCCCGTTGATCGTCTCGAGCGTCTCCCAGTACGCGGCGAGCTGGATGTTCTTCGCCTTGGTCAGCTCTCCCTCGGTGGGACCCTCGCGCGCCAGCCGGTCCAGCTCTTCGTAGAGGATCCGCTCCACGTCGGCCGTGCTCCGCCCTGGAGACACCGTGACCTGGAAGGTGATGAGCCCGGGGTCGAATCCCGCCATCACGCTCGAGCCGACGCCGACCGCGATGCGCTCCTGGTCCACGAGGCGGCGGTAGAGGCGCGACGATTCCCCGGAGGTGAGGATCATGTGGAGGAGATCGAGCGCCTCGGCGCCCGGGTCGCGCGGCGTGCCGACGTGGTAGGCCACTTCGATCAGAGGGGTCTGCCCGCTCTTTCGCACCTCGACGCGCCGTTCGCCCAGCTGCGCCGGCTCCGCGGGCCCGACGCGCGCGGGCTGCGGTTGAGCCGGGATCGGGGCCAGATAGCGCTCGGCCAGCGCGAAGACCTCGGCCGGCGTCACGTCTCCCGCGATCACCATCGTCTCGTTGTTCGGCGCGTAGTACGTGTGGAAGTAGCTCTTCAGGTCGTTCAGCGTCCAGTGCTCGATGTCGCTCGGCCAGCCGATCACGGGGATCTGGTAGGGATGGGCGACGTACGCCGTCGCCATCACCTGCTCGTCGAGGAGCGACGAGTTGTCGTCCTCCACCGACGTACGGCGCTCGGAGTAGACCACCTGCCGCTCGCTCTCCACCACGGTCGAGTCGAACGAGAGACAGCAGATCCGGTCGGCCTCGAGCTGGAAGATCAGCTCCATCGCCGAGCGCGGAAACCAGTCCTGGTAGACCGTGACGTCGTTCGTGGTGTAGGCGTTGTTCGATCCGCCGTTCTCCTCCATGACGCGATCGAAGTCTCCGGGTGGATGGTGGGCGGAGCCGTTGAACATCATGTGCTCGAAGAAGTGGGAGAGTCCCGTGATCCCGGGGCGTTCGTTCCGGCTTCCGACGTGCACGAAGTTGTAGAGCGCCACGTTCGAGATGTCGTGATCCGGCCAGACGATGATCTGGAGGCCGTTGGGGAGGACCTTGGTCGCGATCTCGGGCGGCACGCCCCGAGGAGCCGAACCCGGCCGGGCGGAGTCGCGTTCGCGCGGCTGGCCCAGGGCCGGCAGCGCCCCGGCGGCGAGGAGGAGCGTCACGCCCACCGCGGCCGCGAGGCAGCTGCTGCAACAGGCTCTCATCACGTCACCTCCCGGGTCTTCGAAACCGCGCGGGCGCGCGGGACGTACCGTTTTCGAGTCTAGCAACCTGGCGTATCCTTGTGAGGCGGATTCGCCGAAGAGGGTTTGAAATCATCCAGGGGGGCGCCCATGCCGACCATGCACGAAGTGGATTACGAGATCAAAGGGGACGACATGCAGTTCGTCCGCATCCAGCTCGATCCCGGCGAGGCGGTCGTCGCCGAGGCCGGCGCCATGATGTACCTGGAGGACGGAATCCAGATGGACACCGTCTTCGGGGACGGCTCGCAGCAGAACCAGGGATTCATGGGCGCGTTGATGGGCGCCGGCAAGCGCCTCCTCACCGGCGAGTCGCTGTTCATGACGGTCTTCCACAACGAGTCGCGCGAGAAGCGCTGGTGCGCGTTCGCCGCGCCCTACCCCGGGAAGATCCAGGCCATGAACCTGGCCCAGCTGGGCGGCGAGATCATCGCCCAGAAGGACTCCTTCCTCGCGGCCGCGAAGGGCGTGAGCATCGGCATCGCGTTCCAGCGCCGCTTCGGCGTCGGGCTCTTCGGCGGCGAGGGCTTCATCATGGAGCGGCTGCAGGGCGACGGCTGGGTCTTCATCAACGCGGGCGGCACCATGGAAGAGCACGACCTGAAGGCCGGCGAGACCCTGCGCGTGGACACCGGCTGCCTCGTCGCCGTGCAGCCCACGGTGCAGTACGACATCCAGTTCGTGGGCAAGCTGAAGAGCGCGCTCTTCGGCGGAGAGGGACTCTTCTTCGCCACGCTGCAGGGGCCCGGGAGGGTGTGGCTCCAGTCGCTTCCCTTCAGCCGGCTGGCCAGCCGGATCTACGCGGCCGCGCCGCAGACGGGGGGCCGGCGGAAGGAGGAGGGCTCGATCCTGGGCGGGCTGGGGAACCTGCTGGATGGAGACGGAAGGTAGGCTGCCCGGGAACTGGAGCACGAAAGACCATGCCCCGGGGCGCTCCGGCGCTCCGGGGCTTCATGTTTCCGGAGCCCCTCTCCTTACCCGGGCTTCATTTTCTCCCGACGAGCCACAGGATCAGCGTGAGCAGGGGCTCAGTGTCGCCCATGCTCGACTTGCGCCGGCGCAAGTTAAGTTTTATGTTAATTTTCAGGGCTCGCCTGCCAAAACGGCAGGCGGGCAAGTGATTCCGCTAGGGGGGCCCCGGAGCGCACCCCTACACTTTCCCCAATGCCTCCCGACATTCCAACCAATGCCCCCTCGTTTCCGTCCAAGTCATTGCACGAAGCGCTCGTGGAGACCGGGGTGACGGCGCCGACAACGTTGTTCCAGACATTGCCGACGGCAGGAGAGGGGGTCGATGTCGCTCGAGCTCAGAGCGGCGATACCCGCGCGTTCGAGAGGCTCTATCGCACGCACGTCTCTCGCATCCTGGGACTGGTGCGGCGCATGATGGGCAGCGACCACGCCCACGAGGTGACGCAGGACGTCTTCGTGCGGGCGTGGGAGAAGATCGGCACCTTCCGCGGCGAGGCACAGTTCGGGACCTGGCTCCATCGCGTGGCGGTGAGCGTGATCCTGCACCGCCGGAACGCGCTCCGCATCGAGCGCGGCCGCATCAAGGACGACGAGGACGCGCTCGAGGCGGCCCCCGCGCGTCCCCACACCGCGGACCTCGGGATGGACTTCGAGCGCGCCGTGGAGAAGCTCCCGGCGGGAGCGCGGATGGTCTTCGTCCTGCACGATGTCGAAGGATTCAAGCACGAGGAGATCGCCGAGCTGATGGGCGTGACCTCGGGAACCACCAAGGCGCAGCTCCACCGCGCCCGAATGATCTTGCGTCAGCATCTGGACCGCTGAGAGACGAGAGGAACGGAGCACCACGATGAGCGATCGCTACACCGACCGGCTTTCCGACTACCTTGACCAGGAGCTGGAGGGGGCCGAGCGCGCGGACTTGGAGCGGCACCTGCTGGAATGCGAGGAATGCGTCTCCACGCTGGCGGGCTTGAAGCGGGTTGTCGCCCGCGCGGGCGGCCTCGCCGACGAGACCACGGCGCCGGCGCCCGACCTGTGGCCCGGGATCGAGGCTCGGATCCGCCAGCCGCGGCCCCGCGCCGTCCCGATCGGCCGCGCCGGCGCGTCCGACCGGCGCCGCTCCTTCTCCGTGCCGCAGCTCTTGGCCGCGTGCCTCGTGGCCGCCGTGCTCTCGGGCACCGCGGTCTGGTTCGCGCAGCGCGGCGCCCCGCATGAGACGGGCGAGCTGATTCCGGGTTCCACCTCGCGGAACGCCGCCGCCGAGACGGCTTCGAGTCCCGCCGCGAACGCGACCGCGGTCGAGGAGCTGCGCGCGGCGCTCGCGAGCGGGCGAGACGATCTCGATCCCGCCACCGTGCGCACCCTGGAAGAGAGCCTGATGGTCATCGAGATCGCGATCCGTGAGGCGCGGCGCGCCCTGGATGCCGATCCGCATAACCCCTACGTCCGCGCGCACCTGGACGAGACGATGCGACGCAAGGTGGAGTTGCTCCACCGCGCGACCATGCTCGCCAGCGCGACGCGCTGAAGGAATCCCCCCATGCTCCCTGCGCTCGCCGTCGCCGCCGGTCTCGCCTCCTTCTCGCTCGCTCCGGGCGCGGACACCGTGCTCGCCGTTCCGCCCGGCTTCTCGCTGAACGTGGCGAACTACGCGGGCGAGGTCTTCGTCGAGGGATGGAACCGGAATGCCATCCGGATCCGTTCCGAGCACTCGGACGAGGACCGCGTGACGGTATTGTCCGGGCGAGGGATCGTGATGGTGAAGGCCGCCTCCAAGCATGAAGAGGATCGCGAGGCCAACCTCCGGCTCCAGGTCCCGGTGTGGATGAACGTGTCGATCTCCGGCATCCACACCGACGTGATCGTGAACGGCACGCAGGGGCAGGTGAAGGTCGAGACGGTGCACGGAGACGTCATCGTGCGCGGCGGGCGGCGCCACATCGACCTGAACACGGTGAACGACGACATCTGCGTGAGCGACGCGGCGGGTACGATCCGCGCCGAGACGGTGAACGGCGACGCGTACGTCTGGCGCGCGCAGTCGGACAGCGTCGAGGTCTCCACGGTCAACGGCGACGTCGTGTACGAGGGTTCGATGGGCGATGCCGGGGTCTACCGCTTCGCCAGCCACAACGGGGACGTCGCGGTCACAGTGCCGCGCGCGGCGAACGCCGCGATCGCGGTCTCCACCTTCGCCGGCGATTTCGAGTCGAACTTTCCCGTCACCTTGAGCGGCACCCACAACCCGAAGCGCTTCCAGTTCTGCGTGGGCAACTGCTCCGCGCGGGTGGATCTCGAGTCCTTCCAGGGCACGATCCAGCTCTACCGCGCGGCCGAGGCCGCCTCGGCGCGGGTGCAGCGGATGGACCAGATCGTGGAGCGCATCGTCGAGCAGCGGGAGCGGACCGACGATCTCCAGTCGAAGATCGAGCAGGCCCGGCGCGGGGTGAAGAAGGTGTTCGAGCGCTCGAAGAAGCGGCACGAGATCCACGAAACGCACGACGAAGAGCTGGGCGGCGGGGGCGGCGAATAGATCAGGCGGCGGTCCAGCCTCCGTCCACGTAGACTTCCGAGCCCGTCATGTAGGATGCGCCCGGGCTCACGAGAAACACGATCACCTCGGCCACCTCCTCCGGGGTTCCCACCCTCCCCATCGGCGTCATCGTCTCGATCCACTGCGCCATCCCGCTCTTCTGGCCGGCCGCGTCCTTCATGAAGGGCGCGATCATCGGGGTGTCGATGAACCCGGGGTGGAGCGAGTTCACGCGGATCCTCTCCTTGGCGTAGCGGATCGCCGCGTTCTTGGTCAT
>DASSLZ010000023.1:0-22120 GCA_035689165.1 Candidatus Eiseniibacteriota bacterium
CCATCCGGTATCGGCCGCCGCCGCGCGTTCCGGAGCGGCGCCGCCCTTGCCGGACGCGCCACCGCCCTTGCCGGACCCGCTCCGAGAGCCCGCCCCCCCGAGAAGACCCGCGCCGCGCGTCTCGCGCGGAACGAGCCGCACCTCCGCGCGCTTCACCTCGATCCCCGCGCGCCGCATGGCGCCGAGCAGCCAGAGCCCGGCCGCCGAGTCAGGTTCGGGCACCGAGATCTGCTTCTTCAGCGTAACGCCGCGCGGCACGGCGCCCGACACGCGCAGCGAGCGGGAGCCCAGCGCTCGATCGAGATCGATGGCGCCGGCGGAGCCCTCGGGAAGCGCCGCCGGACGCGCCGCGATCGCGATCGGCGTCTCCGGAGGGTCGAGGGTCAGGTCCACGTCCTTGGGGCCCCCCGTCGCGATCAGGGTGGCGGCATTCCCGTTCGCCATGACGGCGTTCGGAAGGGTGCCGTACGACCAGGGAACGTCCTCGACCGCCCACCCCGGGCCGTACCCCTCGTCGGCGAAGAGGGTGCCGTCCACCCAGAGCGTTCCCTCGAAACGCTGGAGCCCGCCCGCGCGGAGGAGGATCGCGAGCGAGTCGAGGAGGTCCCTCGAGCCGGGCGCGAGGATCTGCGTCACGTCCGGGACCCCGGCCGGACGGAGCACGATGTCTCCCTGGAGACGCACCCCGTCCTTGCGCTGCTCCACCCTCCCGCGCGCCTCGATGGTGGTCGGGAAGCGCGCGGAGGGGCCGTAGCGGCGCAGGAAAGGCGCCGTGGTGAAGATCTTCGTGTTGCTGCCGGGGATGAGGCGGCGGTCCTCGTTCAGCGCGAACAGCGTGTCTCCGCGATCGAGCGACACGGCGATCGCCCCGACGTCGGCCTGGCCGTCGAGCAGGTCCACCGCCGCCCGGACCGAGTCGGCCAGGGGCCCGCGGGCACACACCGGCGAGGCGCCGGCGCTCCCAGCGTCGGCGCACACGGCGGCGACGACCAGCGCCACGACCACGGCGGGCACCGCCCCAAAGGAAGCGGGGCGGACCCCGAAGGGCCCGCCCCGGTGCAGCACGCTCGCGCTACCGCGGGTCAAAACGCGATGTGGAGCGAAACCTGCTGATTGTCGTCGAAGAAATCTCCCACGTGCTGGCCCGCCCAGTCGAGGGCCAGCGGACGGTCGCCCAGCTTGAAGTTGAAGCCGGCGCCATAGGAGTAGCTGTAGAGGTAATTCGGCTGCCGGTCCGCTTCCTTGATCGGCACCTGCCCGACGAACCCCCCGCGGAGCGCGAGGAAGTTCCCGATCGGAACCTCGGCGCCCACGTGGTACTCGTCCGTCGTGAAGTTGTTCCCCTGGAAGGCGCCCATGACCGTCGCGTGCCGCTCCGAGCCGCCCATCGGGAGATCGTAGGAGACTCCGATCTGGAGGTAGGAGGGCATCTCGAACGAAGCCGCCTGGAGCTGAAGCACGTGCCCGCTGGACGCCGGATCGTCGCTGGGCAGCACCACGCGCTGCTCCAGGTTGGATCCGCTGAACCGCATGTCGGGTCCGATGTTCTTCATCGCGAACCCGAACCGGAGCCCGCGCCAGCCGGTGTCGTACTGCACGCCGAGATCGATCGCGAAGCCGGTGGCGCTCACGTCGGCCACCTTCTCGGAGATGTACGCCCCGCTGACGCCCAGATGGACCCGGTCCGTCATGCGGCGGCCGTACGTGATGCCGAACACTCCGAAGTTCGGGTTCAGCACCTCCCCTGTCCCGTCCGGCGCATCCTCCGTCGTCACGATGATGTCGCCGATGTTCAGGACCTTCGCCGAGAACGCGATCTGCCCCTGGCTGCCCATATGGGTGGAGATCGCGCCGTAGTTCACCTTGGAATCGCCGAGGTAGCTGCTGTAGGAGATCATCCCCTCGCTCTGATCGGTGCCCGCGAGGGATGCCGGATTCCAGTACATGTTGCGGAGGCCGTCCCCAACCGCCACCGTCGAGCCGCCGGTCGCGATCGACGCGGCCCCGACCGGGATGCGCAGCTCCTGCGCCCCCGAGGTGCCGATACGGTCCAGCCCGCCGGCGCCGGCCGTGGCCGCCTGCGCCAGCATGGCGGCAGGCAGGACCCATTGCATCAAGAACCGCTTCATGGTTCCGACCCTCCGTCCCTTGGAAGGATGATTGGTTGGTCTCATGTCCGCCCCCGTTCGCATCAGAAGTTGTCGAGCCGTTCCTGCTCGACGAAGACGGCGACACGCAAGGTCGTAGCCCCGATTCCGGCAACCTCGATGCGAGCGATGTAGATGCCGCTCGCCACCGGCAGACGGTTCTCGGTATTCAGGTCCCACGTGATCTGGGAGCTGGACATGTCATTCCCGGCCTGCGCCGACCGGCGGATCGTACGGACGAGGTCTCCGGCCAGGTTGAAGATCCGGATCGTGACCTCCCGGGAGCCGGGAATGTTCGTGAACTTGAGCACCCGGTCGAACTGGGAGAGCTCGTATTGCGAGTGCGCGTAGTACGGATTCGGTACCGCGCGGATCTTGGTCAGATCGTTGCCCACGACCGAGCCCGGCGCCGCGCCCGCGGGCACCGTGCGGAACGCGAAGACGTCGCCCGGACAGAGCGCGGGACCGCGAATCAGGATCCGGCCCGGGGCCGGGAGCGTCGCGGTGGACCCCGGCGCCTGGTAGAAAGTGAGCCGCCCGTACGATTCGTCGTCCGTCGAGTAGTCACCCGAGGTGATCGCCGTGTTCCAGGCCACGCTCGCGTAGGGAATGTCGCGGACATAGAGCGCGTCGCCCCAGTCGAACTTCCCGTTCGAGTTTCGGTCGCGGATCTCCGGCGTGATCCGGACGTCGTCGCTCGGATCTTGAAGGGAGCACAGGCCCAGGTCATAGAGCTCGAACGGAACCTTGAACGTGGCTTGAGGGGAATCCGCCCCACCCGCATACCTCCAGGCGTATTCGGTCGTATCCGGAAGCACCCGGATCAAGAAGTCGTGCGCCAGGTCGGGGAGATCCCCGTCGAAGATCCAGTTCGACGGGTCCACGGGACCGTCCGGATAGTGCAGGTAGTTGCTCAGGATGTACGTCCCCGACGAATCCACGACCGCCGGCCCCGCCATGAAGCTGATGGAGTCGGCCGCGCAGGCGAGACACGTCCCGCCCTCCAGCTGCTGGATCACCGCCGGGGTGGTGTTCTCGGTGAACACTGGCGTGAATCCATTCACGATCGCGGAGGTCTGATTCGTGACGATGGTGTCGCCGGTGACCGTGTTGACGATGCTGAACAGCCCGTTCGGCCCCGTCACCACCAGGTGGTAGGTCGAATCCGCCACCGTGGACGAGATCTGCTGCACGGCGAACGTATTCCCCACGAAGGATCCCGCGATCTGGGTCGTCGGCACCGTGAAGATCGCGTTGCTCCCCTTCGGGACCGCATGGACCACGTTGAGCGCGCTCTCCAGCACGTCGCTCACGATCCCCAGCTGGTTCACGCCGAGCACATAGGGCGTCACGTTCAGGCTGTCGTACGAGAACGCGGTGACGGCGAAGTAGTAATCCTTGTAGTTCACCAGCCGTCCGCCTCGGATCGCGTCGTTCGTGATGTCCAGCTGGAAGCGAAGCCCCTCGTCGGTGCCGTTGATCACGAGCGTCCGCTCGACGGCCCCGACCGCGGAGTTGAAGAGATCGGAGTAGATGGGTCCGATCGCGTTCCCCGCCACATCGAAGGTGGCGATCACCTTGGGGGTACCGCCGCCCGCCGATGGAAGCTGCCAGACCCGGTAGCCCTCGAACACAAAGTCCTGCCCCAGGAACGCATTCGCCGAATGGGTGCCCACGGCGGTCCGATCCCAGATCAGCCGGACCGCCCGGTCGAGCGGCTGCACGTACACCGTCGGGCTCGGAGGCGGCTGCGGGATGTCGAAGTTCAGGTCGAATACGGTCTGCGCCGCCGTGTCCTTGTTCTTCATGTCGCTGACGGACGAGATCCGATCCGTGCCCTGGCCGATGATGATCGCCGTCACGACCTCCTGCGTGTCCCCCGGGGCCATGGTGAATGGCCCCGACGAGAGCTGGAGCCGGCGGTCGCCCGGATTGGAATCGAGCCAGTTCGTCGCCGTGCTCGCGGCGTTCAGGTTGAGCCCCGAGACCTGGAACTTCGTGATCGCCAGGGTCGTGTCGTTGAGCACATGGATCGGGCTGCCGTCCTTGTTGAGACCGCTCATGTAGCTGTAGGTCTCGACCTGGGACGAGGGGTCGGTCCCGTTCACGTACTTGTTGAACGAGGTCATTCCGAGCGGATTCCCGGCCACCGACGGCCCCTTGAAGAAGTCGTAGCCCACCGCCGGCGGCGTGGCGCCGTAGAGACCGTCGCTGTTCGTGGCGTTGTAGCAGTAGCCCAGGCTCAGCGTGGTGTCGCATCCGACGAGATCGTCGGTGGCGCCGCCCAGGTCGGGATCGCTCCAGACCGAGACGTACGTCGAGTCGAGCGTGTTGGCGCCCTTGTTGATGATCTTCCACTTCACGAAGATGATGTTGCCCAGCGCCCCGGACCGGTTATAGGCGAAGACCGACTGCTGCACTTCGACGCCCAGGGGCGCCGTGCTCCCCGCCTCGTTCGTGTGCACGCCCGGATCGGCGTCGTTGAAGACGCTCCAGATCGTCGCGTCGCCCAGTAGCTGCGGGGCGCCGGTGCTGTCGAGCGGGCCGCCCTGCGCGATGTAGTCCGTGAGGTCCGTGCCCGTCAGCGTGCTCCCCCGCGCGATCCGGAAATTATGGAAGGACGGGTTGTCGGACTGGAACGTGCCGCCGGCCATGGGACCGGGCGTGTACTCCTGGGAGTACTCCCCGACCGCCGCGCGGATCTCCCCGCCCACCTTGGCGCCGATCCAGAGCCCCGCCGCGAAGACGGCGGTCTTGATGGTGCCGCGCGGATAGATCAGACCCGCGTTGCCGGTGAGGAGGTCGTACGCGAGCGAGCCGTGGTTGGTGACCACCATGTCGAGGTTGTTCACGTTCATCCGGCCGGTATTGTCGATCGTCTGCGCGGCGCGCTGCGCCTTGGTCGCGCGGTGTGACGGCACGTAAACCACCCGCGTCGCCGCCAGGACGCCCGGAGCGGCCAGCAGCGTCAGAAGCGCCGCCGCCCCGATCCACTTCAGGGATTTCATCCGTTGGGCCCTCCTTAGCCTCGGTCCCATGTCAGAAATTCAGCTTGGCGCCAAACCGCACCATCCGGGGAACGCCGTGCAGGAGGGGCGACTGCTCGGCCAGCTGATAGCGCTGGATGGCTCCATCCGTGCCGTACTTCGAGGCGTTGCCTTCGATGAAGGCCTGCCCTTCCGCCGTCTCCAGCCAGTTGGTCGTGACGGCCGACCCGGAAGAGGTGTAGACGGTGTACACGTTGTCGCGATTGAAGATGTTGAGCGCCCAGATGTAGAGCTCCAGATTCTGCCGCCCGATGGCGATGGTCTTGCCCATCTTGGCGTCGACCTGGAACGTCCAGGGGCCGTAGCGCGCGTCCACCGGGCCGCTCGGCTCGCTCGCCGTGTTGGCCAGGGTCACCTCGTTGTAGACCTTCGTGGGCGTGTAGGGCGTGCCGCTCGAGGCGTTCGCGAGGAGGTTGATGCCCGCGTTCTCGAGGATGTGGTTGCCGTGCCACGTCGGGCCCTGTCCCTTGTCATAGCGGAAATCGAAGTTCGCCGACAGCTTGTGGCGCTGATCGAAGGCGAGCGGCGAGGACATCTTCGGCGTTTCGGCCGCGTACCAGGCGATGTTGCGCTGCGTCTGCGACAAGGATCCCGTGCCGCGCGCCCAGCTCAAGCTGTACGAGGCGTTGAACGACACCAGTCCCGTGCGCCGCAGCGTGTACGAGAGGTCGAGCCCCTTGATCGTGGCGAAGTCGCGATTCCGGTAGGAGGAGAACGCGTTCGGCGCCGAGGGGATGTTCGTGATCTCGACCAGGTCCTTCACGTCCTTGTAGTACGCCGACGCCTCGACCCGCGAGCGGTCGTTCGGCGTGTGCTGGATCCCCAGCTCGTACGCCGTCGTCTGCTCGGGCTTCAGGTTCGGGTTGCCGAACCCGACGAAGTAGCCGCCGGTCCGGATCTTGTGCTCCAGGAAAGCGTACGAGACGTAGAGATCCTGAAGATTCGGCTGCTGGAAGAACTTGCCGTAGTTCACGTGGAGCAGCGTCTGGTCGCTGACCGGGAAGCCCACGCCCAGCCGCGGCGAGATGCGCTGATAGACCTTCGACTTCTGGAGGTCGGTGGCCTGGAGCCGCGAATCGGTGCCGGTCGCGTCCGGGTCCAGCGGGAGCGTCTCGCTCCGGAGCGCGTCGGTCGACGGGGTCAGGTAGTCCCACCTGAGCCCGGTGTTCAGCACCAGGCCCAGGCGCTCGTACTTGCCCTGCACGTACAGCGAGGCGACCTTGGGGTGCTTCGGCACGTCGAGCGGGCTGTCGTAGAGCCCGTTTCCATTCTTGTCGCTGAAGGGCTCGCCGACGTCGTAGCTCCCGTTGCCGTTCGTGTCCGTGAACGTGTCCCCCTCGTTCAGCTCGTTCCCCAGCGCGTCGTAGCCGTAGCGGTCCACGTCCCGGGTGTTGTCCGGGTTGCCGGCCGCGTCATACAGCTGCGTCGGGAAGTAGTGGTCGTAATAGCGGAGGGTGTGCCGCTGGTAGTCGCCGCCCGCCTTCAGCTGGAAGGAGCGGGTCAGCTGATTCGCGTAGTTCGCGGCGAACCCGACGTAGGAGGACTTCCGATGGAGGAAGTCGTCGTACACGTGGGGGCCCGTCGCGCTGGCGTCGCCGTACCAGAAGAGCGCTTCCGACTGGTCGTACGACGGGTTGCCGTTGGGCCGGGAGTAGCCCCGCAGATCGTCGAACGCGACGCCGTCGCCGCGCATGCGCTCGGTGAGGAAGTAGTTCGCCTTCACCTCGTAGTAGGCGCGGTCCGAGAGGCTCTGGTTCCACGTCCCGTAGACCGAGCGGTTCTTGTCCTCGTACCGAGGCGCGTGGCGCAGGTCGAACCGGTAGCTGTTCAGGTACTGCTGCCAGTTCTCGTCGTTCAGCGTCCCGCCGATCTTCAGCGTGTGGAGCGGCGAGGGCTTGATCGTGAGCTTGCCGACCGTGGCCCAGGAGGCGCTGGAGTTGGCCGGAAGGATGCCCTTCTCGAAGAAGTCGGTCGAGATCTCACCCTGCGGCGCGTACGCGACCTTGTCGGTCTCGAAGCTGGGGTTGCGGTCCCGGTTGAAGCGGCGCTCGCCGGACAGGTAGAAGTTCACCTGCTTCAGGCTGGGCACGATCGGGCCCCCGAGCGAAAGCGCGTAGGTGTTGTTGTCCCGGCGCGGGGCGCTGATCCAGCTTCCGGCCAGGTTGTCGGTGACGCCCTCGATCGAGCCGAAGTACTTGTCCGAGCCCTCGCGGGTCACGACGTTCACGACGCCCGAGTTGATGCGGCCATACTCGGCGTTGAAGCCGCCCGACTGCACCACGATCTCGCTGACCGCGTCGTTGTTGATCGCGGTCGTCGAGAAGCCGGTCAGCGGGTCCTGCTGCGAGAAGCCATCCACGTAGTAGGCGACCTCGTTCGGGCGGCCGCCGCGGATGATCAGAGTGCTCCCGTTCAATGACTCGTTTCCGTTGAGCTGGGGATTGTCGAGGCGGGCCTGGAAGTTCACGACGCCCGATTGCTGGGCCACCGCGTCCTTGTAGCCGCGGAGCGGCTGGTTGCGGATCTGGTCCCCTTCCAGGAACTTCGTGGTGCCGGTGACGTCCTTCTGGATGAGGGGACGCTCGGCCTTCACGGTCACTTCGGCCACATCCTTGAGGACCGTGGATTCCAGCGACCAGTCGAGCTTGGCGTTGAAGTCGGGAATGACCTCCACGCCCTCTCGCGCCTGCGGCACGAAGCCGAGGAGCGCCACCCGGACCGTGTACTTGCCGGGCGGCAGGTTGAGGATGAAGTAGTTCCCGGTGGCGTCGGTGACGGCGCCTCGCTTCAGGTCGGGAATCGTGACGCTGGCGAGCCCGATCGGCTCACCGGTCTTCCCGTCGCGCACGGTGCCGGAGATCTGGCCCGTGGTACCCGCCCGCGCGTCCGGAGCAACAAAAAAGGCGCCCACCACGATGAATGTGGCGACGCCGAGCGACAACAGCGTCCGAGGTCGAACCATGACTCGCCCTCCTATGAATCTCGTGCGTGGAAACGCCAAGCGGGGTTCACCCTCCCTGATCTTTACAGACCACGCGCGGCACACCTGTAGGCGGCCGCCGAATCCCTCGCCCTTCACTGGGCCCCTCATCGGCATTCGTGCACCCTAACCGGCGTTTTTTCTCTAGGCAGCCTCCTCCGCCTTGAGTCGTCTCTCAATCGGCCCCGGGGTTTGCTTGGGCCACAACACCTTGCGTGACTTCAACACTAGGAATGTGAAGCAACCGTGTCAATAATTTTTCGGAACTTCTCCGGGATCCGCAGAAACGAAAGGGCCCCCGGCGATTCGCCGGGGGCCCCATGCAGCGGCCGGAGCGGTCGCCCGCGCCGGGTCGTTTCTAGAAGTGGTACGTCGCGGAAACGCGGTTGAACGGCGTCGCCTCGTTCCCCGACAGGATCCAGCCGCCGGAGAGCGGGAACTGGTTGTTGATCGCCATGTCGATGTCGAGATTGTTCCAGCGGATACCGGCGCCGAGGCCGAGATTGAAGTCGGCCAGACTCTCCTTGGTGAGATCCGTGTTGGACGGCGTGTTGAAGTCCGCGGACTCGGTCCGCTCGACCAGGTGCCCGCGGCTCGCGCCGATCCGAATCTTGAGCCAGCTCGTCGCCTCAGTCTCGATGGCGGCGAAGACGAGCGGAAGCATCGTCGACTTGTCCTCAAACGTGTGCAGCTCGGCCAGGGCTCCGCCGGTGTTCTGATCGGTCCGCTCGTACTCGTGCTTGAACTGGCCGACCGAAACGCCCCAGAGGAGCAGGTTGTTGTCGTTGACCCGCATGTTGTCCGAGATGCCGAGGCCATAGTTCTTGTAGGTCTCGTCGGCTGAAACCGTCGGCCGCGCGCCAAGACCGGTCATCTCCCACGAGAGATCGTCATTCACGTACCAGGCGGCCGGGTACCAGGTGTGCGTGCCGCCGCGATGCATGATGAGGCGGGCGAAGGCCCCGTACGAGGCGTTGCCCTGGTCCTGCCAGCTCTCGCCGCCCGCGGGCGTCTGCGTGCGATCCAGCGTGTAGCGCCGGTAGGTCGCGGCCGCCTCGAAGCGGTCATCCTCTCCAAAGTGCAGCGCGAAGGACGGGGTGATGCCGTACGTGTTGAGCTCGATCCCGTTGCCCAGGATCGCGTCCGGGGCGACGTCGACGAAGAAGGGAATGACCCCGAACCCAGGATCGAATGGGCTGTTGCCGTGCAGCTCGATGGAGGCCGGAGCGTTCGTGGATTCCTCAAACTTGGAGTTGGTGATGTCCAACCGGACGGCAAAGTCGAAGTTCGAGAACGCGCGGCCCCAGATCATGTCGAGCTGCTCGTTGTTCAGGTTGCCGGAGCCCGTGAGCACGTCCGTCTGGCTCTGCGCCATCTGGAACGCGATCGCTCCGATCCGCGGGAAGTTCCGGATGACCGTGTACGTCTGGTCGGTCACGTCGACCGGATTCGCTTCGCCGTCGTTCGGGTTCTGGCCGAGCTCCGCCAGAACGAGGTTGTTCTGCCGGACGACCGACGTCGGATACGTGTAGATGTTGGCGTAGTCGTCGGTGAACTGGCTCAGCAGTGGAACGTCGAGGCCCATGCCTTCCATGCGGGAAAGCGAGGCCTGGCTGACGCCGGCGCTGATCGCGAGAAGGACCGCGATCGTGAGGGAAACGATCAGCTTGCGCTGAGACATCGGGTTTTGCCTCCTGTAGGTAGTGGACCCCAGACCATCCAGGGTCCCCATCCCGGACCGTAGCGCTCTACTGCTGCTGGAAACTGGTCCGGGGAGAATACGAGAGAGCAGGTGATCCTGTTCGACTCTCGCTCCCCACCCCCTTTCCATGTCTCTAGCCACACACCGTTAGGCCGCCAGGGCGACGGCCACACCACACCCCGAGAGCACGTCCTGAGAGGCTTTTCCGAGATCGGCGGGACCTTAGGGGCGCCGTTCCAGCGTGTCAAACGAATAATTCCCAATTAAGAGCTAAGCTGCTTCAATAAAACGGGTTATATGGCTGGCGCCCGGTGCGGAAAGTACGTAGGCGGAGCGGCGATGGACGCTGCGCCAGGTCAGAGCGCCGAGGAGCGTGGATCGAGGTCGTATCGGCCGAATTCGTACTTGTCGACGAAGTAGAAGGTCTTCCGCTGCTGATAGTAGTACCAGATCTCCTCGGGGTGCTTGTCGATGGCGAACGGGCTTCGCACGACCTCGTCGGGCTGGCCGTACTTGATGTAGACCTTCCCCATGTCGGTCTTCCATCCGGGCCCCGCCACGCCGAAGTGCTGATCGGCGTAAGCGATCCGGCGGTAGAACTCGACCATGGACTCGTTCTCGGGCGTGTCCGGAGTCGGGTCGCGCCGTTTCCAGAACGCTTCCCAGAACTCCCGCTTCTGCTCCGTGGTCTTCGCCGCGTCCATCTCCTTCTTCTCGTCCGAGTCGGCGATGTACGCCAGGATCTCCAGGGTGGTCTTGGGATCGGCCACGATGGTGGCCGCCGACTGGACGACCTCGAACGACTTCTCCCTGCGGATCGGCTGGCGCTTCCCCCCAGGTTGCGGCAGGAGGGGCGCCTTGAGCTCCACGAGGAACCGGTAGTTTCCGGGCACGAGCGCCTCGGCGGACGGGCGCAGCAGGAAGGGCGTGCGCGCCCCCGCCCTGGCGAGGGTCGTATCCCTCTCCAAGACGCGCTCCTGCTGATCGTTGAGGATGCGGTACTGGATCTGGTAGCCGGGATCGAAGCCCGCCGCGGGTCGCGAGTCCACCACCTCTCCGTACACGGCCAGGGTCGTGACGTCCTCGCTGTAGCGGCGCGCGGGATTCGGAACGAGCGCCGCGCGCGGGTCGCTCCCGGGCGGGACGCCCCCCTTCACGTTTCCGAAGGAGAGGTCGGTGAACCCGATCGGCCCCGCGGCCTGCTTCTGAACCTCCAGATCGATGCGGGTGCCCGAGGCGCGCTCGGCGACCAGGTCGCGGATCACCACCTGGACCTCGTACTTGTCGGGCGGAGCGGGAAGGTCGACGTGGTCGATGATGTCGTTCCCGATCGGACGGGTCTCGGCGTAGGTCTTCACGTCGATGTCGCGCACGAAGGTGTCCCCGGTGACTTGGCGGCCCCCCTTCTCCTTATAGAAGACGACGCTCACCTCGTAGGAGGCGTGGTAGCCGCCGGGACGGCGCTCGAAGAGGAGCTCGGCGCGGGCCAGGCGGTAGTCCAGCCGCACCAGGGGCACGCCTCCGTCCCCGGGCTCCACGGTGCCGTCCACGGAGAAGCGCGGCCGGTCGCCGCTCGTGCCCGGCACGGGGGTCTCCGGCGTGGTGGGCGGGCTCGGGTTCGGGTACTGCGCCCAGGCGCGCGAGGGGGCCAGCCCGGGGAGTACCGGCGCCGGGGCCAAGGCCAGCGCCGCGAGGAGTACCGCGGCGATGTGCCGCGGATCAGCGGAGCAGGATGATCGCACGAGAATCGTCCAGACCGGCTCCGGTGAGCCGGAGATAGTAGACGCCGCTGGGGGCTGCGCCGCCGTTTCGATCGCGGCCGTCCCACGTCATGATCCCGAAACCGGAGACCGGCTGAGCCGGGGCGCGCGATTCGCGCACGACCCGTCCGGAGACGTCGAAGACGCGCAGCGTGAGCGGCGCGCCGGCCGACCCGTTCGGAACCCGGTAGGACAGGCTGGCTACGGCGCCGGGCCGGGCGCGGAAGGGGTTGGGATAGGCGCGGCCGACGAGCGGCGCCGAGGCCACCGAGAGCGTTCCCTCCGCGACCTTGACCGAGCTCCCGTCGGCGAAGAACGCCTCGAGCCGGTAGCGCAGGGCGCCTCCGGCGATCAGCGAATCGTCGACGGCGGAGACGGCGCCGGGCGGCAGGAGATCGCGGTTCACGCGACGACCCGCGGGATCGGACGCTGTGCCGGAGGCGGTCACGAGATCGCGGTAGAGATTCAGCCCGACCATTCCCGCGCGGACGACGGGCGTCCACGTGACCAGCGCGCGCGGCGTCGCCGAAGCCGGATCCAGCCGGACGTCCAGGACGGGAACGACCGTGGGCGCCGGGCTCACGAGATAGCGCTCGAGGCCGAGCGAAGCGGCGACAAGGAGCGTATCCCCCGTCCACCACCCGTCCCGGGCGACGCCGGGCGGAAGGATCGGACCCCGCGTGACCGGCGCCGATGGGACGCCGACGTCCACGACGAGAGCCCCCAGGTCGCCCGCGAACACCACCGCGGAGGTGCCGTTCCGCGCCACGCCCAGGAGGGGCGGCGTGGCCAGCTCCGCGCGCAGGACCGGCTGCGCCGGGTTGGCCACGTCCACGATCTGGAGCCCGCGGGTTCGCGTCGCCACGAGGAGCAGCGTGCCCGAGAGGTCCACGTCCCGCGCGCCCGCGAGCGACGTGGTTCCGAAGGCGGCCGGCTGGTCGGGATTGCCGAAGCCGATGGAGAGGAGGCCGAGCGACTCGTCCGCCACGAAGAGCACCGTGTCCCGCGCCGCGAGCCCGCGAGGATCCTGGACGAAGGGGTTCCCCACCGAGCCCCGTGCGTTAAGCGTGACGGTGGAATCGAGCGGCTGGTAATCCACGCGAACGAACGTGACCGCGGGATTCAATCCGCGCGTGGCCACCGCGACGAGATTCGGGCCGACCTGGGTCACCGCGCTCGCGGAGCCGGCCAGCGTCAGCGTCGCGACGGGAATCGGCGCGGCCGGGTCTCCGACCTGGACGACCTCGAGGCCGGCCGGGCCGCTCGCCAGGTAAACGAGCGGAAGGGCGGGATCCACCGCCACGTCCACCGGTCGCGCGTTGCCCGACGGAGGCGCCACCCCGACCAGGCTGGAATCGCCGCCGCCGGCGCGATAGATCCGAAGCCCGCCGGAGTAGTTCGCGACGTAGGCCAGCCCGTTCTTCACCGCCACCCTGCGAACCCGGCCGGTGGCCCCGACCGGCGCGCGATCGGGCGCGCCCGACAGGGAGACGAGCTCGAGCAGCGACCGACCCGGCTCGTCGGGAGGCGCGGGAGCGATCTGGTCGTAGGTCGAAGCCACGATCCAGTCGCCGCTCAAGCGGGCATAGGCGGGGTTTCCCGTCAGCACGCGATCGATCTCGCCGGTCAGCGTATCGCCGGCCGCTCCGACCCGCGCGAATCGGGCGAGCGTCTTCCCTTCGGTTGCCGCGACGACCACGGAATCGTTCGCGTCCACCGACCGGACGAACTGGGTCCCCTGCACCGGGGTCACGCTGCGCAGGGCGTGCGCGGCCACGTCGATGGCGAGGACGCCCAGGTTCCCGTCGGCCACGAACGCGACGGCTCCGACCCACGCGAGGTCGTCGGCGCGGTGCCCGTTGAAGGCGAACTCCTCCAGCGAGTCGGGAGCCGCCGCGCCGGCCCGCATGCGGTAGAGCGTCAGGATGAGCCGCGTGGGCAAGGTGCCGCGGACGCTGGCCACCAGGAAGGAATCGCCCCGCGCGGCCACGGCGCCCACCGTCCGCCCGTCGCTGTAGACGAGCGTCCGGCGAAGCGTGAATCCCGACGCCGCGTCCCACGACAGGAAATGGAGGGTGGATCCGCCTCCCGCGACCACGCCCCCGCCCGAGGACGCGGCGGCTCCCAGCGTCACGGTTCCCAGGTCTCCCGCGGATCCCGCGGCGACGGGATTTGCCGGGTTGGAGACGTCCACGGCGACCACGCCGCGCGGTCCGGCGAAGAGGAAGAGGGTCGAGCCCGCGACGGACGCCCGGGCGACGTTGCCCGCCGTGCGGAAGCGTCCGAGGAGTGGCGTCGAGGGCTGGCTCAGGTCGTAGAGATCGGCGCCGCTCCCGGTCGGCACGGCGATGACGCCGGCCCCGACCGTCACGGCCGGACCGAACGAGGCCGCGAGGGACGAAGGGACGCCGCGAAGAGCGACCGTCTCGGGAATGGCATGCGCGGCGGGAGGGGCCGCGACGAGAAGGCTGCCCACCGCGGCGAGTTGCGCCCAGGAGCGCCGGCGTCGAAGCCTGCGGGAGTTCATCTGATAGGACGCTACCATGCGCTGGTGCGGCGCTCCAAGACGGAACTCTTTCTCCTTGTCGCCGCGTGATCCTCTCGGCTACGGTGCCGCCGTGCCGTCCCTCGACACGATCCTCGCACCGCTCTCCACGTTCATCCTGTCGACCATCTCCTCATGGGGCTACGCGGGGATCGTCGCCTGCATGACGATCGAGAGCGCCTGCATCCCGCTCCCCAGCGAGATCATCATGCCCTTCTCCGGCTATCTCGCCTCCACCGGGCGTTTCACGCTCTGGGGCGTCGCGCTCGCCGGCGGCGTGGGGAACGTGTTCGGCTCCGCGATCGCCTACGCCGCGGGCCGCTACGGCGGCCGCCCGCTGGCCGAGCGGCTCGCCCGCTGGCGGGTGCTCCGCATGTCCGACTACGACCGGGGGAATCTCTGGCTCCAGCGCCACGGCGTCGCCGTCGCGTTCTGGAGCCGGCTCCTTCCCATCGTGCGCACGTTCATCTCCTTCCCCGCGGGCGCCGCACGCGTTCCTTTCGGCATCTTCTCCCTGTACACCTTCATCGGCTCGGTGATCTGGGCGATGGCCCTGGCCTGGGTCGGCGTGCTCCTCGGCGAGCACTGGCACGACATCCGGAAGGTGATGCGCGGGTTCGACCTCGTCGTCGTCGCTGCGATCCTCATGGCGGGCGTCATCTGGGCGCGCCACCACTTCCGCGCCGATCCGGGGGGCCCGGCCCCGGAGTAGAGCGGGCGGTCGCGGCCGGTTGACAACGCCCGCTCCCCGGCCCTAGGTTCGCGCCTCAACCCTTTTCCAGCGTCGCCGGTCCAACCACCCGTGGGGGGAATGACGGCGTCGGACAATGGTATGGGGTTCGGCGTGACGTTCCATTTCGGGGAGTTCCATTGAGGCCGGCCGAACCCGCCGGCGCGTTGACGGTCCCTCGCTTCACATGATAAATTCACCGGCTCTTTGGGGGATCGTCCAGTGGTAGGACACGTGGCTCTGGACCACGGTACAGGGGTTCGAATCCTCTTCCCCCAGCCATGCCAGAAACGGGACGGTACACCCATGAAGCCGGTTGCGGCGCTATCGTCTAGGGGTTAGGACGGGTGGTTCTCAGCCATCAAACCGGGGTTCGAATCCCCGTAGCGCTACCAACACGATCCCATGCGCCGCGGCGCCTGCGGGCCCACGGGCCGCGGCTCGCCGCGAGCGCCGGGATCTTGCTCCTCCTCTTCGGCCTTCTCGCTGCAGCGGCGCCCGTGGCCGGCGCCCAGCCCCGCCCCACCCACTCGCGCGCGTCCCGCGCGCTCGGTAACGTCGAACGGATCGATTCCCTGGGCGGCATCACCGAGTACCGGCTCCGCTCCAACGGGATGAAGATCCTGCTCTCGCCCAACCACGCCGCGCCCGTCATCACCTTCATGGTCGTCTATCACGTCGGCTCGCGGAACGAGGCGCCCGGGAACACCGGGTCGGCCCATCTCCTCGAGCACATGCTCTTCAACAAGAGCACGAAGAACTTCGGCAAGGCGAACCACAAGAAGACGGTCCAGGAGGTGCTGTACGAGTCGGGGGCGGACTACGCCTCCTCGAACATGACCACCTGGTACGACCGCATGAACGGCTACTCCACGCTCCCCGCGGAGAAGCTCGAGACGGCGATGAAGATCGAGGCCGACCGGCTGGGGCGCGCGCTGATCCTCGATTCGGAGCGGCAGCCGGAGATGTCGGTCGTCCGGAACGAGTACGAGATCGGCGAGAACAGCCCCTATCGCGCGCTCGACAAGGCGGTGATCGCCGAGGCGATCCAGGCGCACCCCTATCACTGGAACACGATCGGATACCGCTCCGACATCGAGGGGGTCACGACGGAGAAGCTGCGGGAGCACTACCGCGACTTCTTCTATCCCGACAACGCCGAGGCGATCCTCGTGGGCGACTTCGACACGGCGGCCGCGCTCGCGATGTTCGATCGGGAGTTCGCGGCGTTCGCCCGGTCGAAGACACCGATCCCGCAGGTGATCACCGTCGAGCCGCCGCAGGAAGGCGAGCGTCGCGTCACGGTGCGCCGGCCGGGCCAGGTCGGGATCGTCGAGATCGCCTACATGCGGCCGAACGCGCTGGACCCCGACTACGTGCCGCTGGACGTGCTCTCGTCGATCCTCACGGCCGGCGTGAATTCGAGGCTGTACCAGGCCCTCGTCGAGCCGGGCCTCGCGACCGACGTCGACTCCTGGAACTACACGCTTCGCGATCCCTACCCCATCGTCGCGGAAGCGACGGTGGCGCCGGGGCGCTCCCACGACGACGTGGAGCGCGCGATGAAGGCCGCTCTGTACCGGATCGGCAAGGAAGGAGTGAGCGCGACGGAGCTGGACCGGGCGAAGAGCCAGCTCGAGGTCTCCGTGGTGCGCGGACGCGACGGCACCTACGAGCTGGCGTCGTCCCTGGGCGAAGCGGTGGCGTCGGCGAACTGGAAGTGGTTCGTGGGCTACGTGGACGCGGTCCGTAGCGTCTCGGCGGACGACGTGAAGCGCGTCGCGGCGAAGTACCTCGTGCCCGACCACGCGACGGTGGGCTGGTTCGTGCCGGCGTCCGGCGAGAAGACGGAGGCAAAGGTGGGGCTCGCCCCCGCGCCCGTCCGGGACAAGCGGGCCGGCGCCGGAGGCGCCTCGGAAGCGGCGGCGTCAGGATTCGGCTCGCGCACGCTCCACAAGGTCCTGGGCAACGGCCTCACGCTGGACGTCGTGGTGAACCGCGCCGTGCCGACGGTCGCGATCCAGGGCACCGTGTTCGCGGGCCGGATGGAGGCGCCGGGCGGCAAACCCGCGGTGCCCGACCTGACCGCCATCATGCTGACGCGCGGCACGAAACGCGCGGACAAGCGGGTCATCGCCGCGCGGCTCGACGGCGTCGGCGCGCAGCTCCAGATCTTCGCCGGCGTGACCGAGGCCACCATCGTCGGCAATTCGCTCTCCCGCGACCTGCGACTTCTTCTCGGGACGCTGGCGGACGAGCTCGCGAACCCCGCGTTCGCCGATTCCGAGGTCGCGAAGGCCAAGCTGGAGATGCGCGCCAACGTCCTGCGCAGCTCGGAGAGCACCGCGGCTCGGGGACTGGACCGGCTGACCCGCCTCGCCTACCCCGAGGGCCATCCCTACCGGGCGGCGACCACCGACGCGATGCTCGCGAGCCTCGACAAGGCGAACGCCGCCGATCTCCGCGCCTTCTGGCGCGCGCGCTATGGCGGGGCCGGAATCATCCTGGCGGTGGTCGGCGACGTGGATCCCCAGGCCGTCGCCGCCCTGGCCGATTCCCTCTTCGGGGGGATCGAGCGTGGCGCGCGTCCCACGCACGACGCGGCCCCCACGGCGCCCAACGCCCCCGAGCATGTCGTCGAGACGATCCGCGGCAAGGCGAACGTCGATTTCCTCTACGGGCAGGCGAGCGGGCTCAAGCGGAACGATCCCGACTACGAGGCCGCCCTCGTCGCCAACGCCGCGCTGGGACAATCCAGCTTGACCTCGCGCATCGGCAAGCGGGTCCGCGACACCGAGGGACTCTCCTACAACCTCTACTCGCGCTGGTTCTGGCCCGACTACGCCGACGGACTCTGGGCGGTGGACGTCGCCGTCGCGCCGCAGAACGTGGCCAAGGCGCTCCGCTCCACCAAGGAAGAGATCGATCGCTACGGGAAGGAAGGGATCACCGACGCGGAAGTGGAGGTCCAGCGGGAGTTCTTCGCGGGCAACTACCTGGTTCGCCTGGGAACGAACGCCGGGGTGGCCGCGGCGCTCTGCACCGCGGAGAAGTTCGGGTACGGCCCGGGCTACCTGGACGACTTCCCGAAACGGATCCGCGCCGTCACGAAGGCGCAGGTGGACGACGTGCTTCGCCGGCGCTTCCATCCCGACAAGATGCACCTGGTCGTCGCGGGAGACCTGGACTCGATTCCCCAGTAGGTCGGCTCCGCCCTCCTGCTCTTTTCTACTTCAACAGCGTCAGGGTCCGGGTTTTTGTCTCCCCCGCCGCAGTGAGCCGCGCGTAGTACCGGCCGCTCGCGACCGGAAGCCCCCGATTGTCCCGTCCGTCCCACCGCGCCTCGTAGCGTCCCGGCGTCGCGGGCGCATCCACCAGCGTGCGCACCAGCGCTCCGGAGACATTGTAGAGGCGCAGCGCGACGCGGCCCGAAGTCCCCAGCTCGAAGGGAATGACCGTGCTCGGATTGAAGGGGTTGGGCCGATTCGCCAGCAGGCGCGTCGGAGGCGGAGCCGGCGCAGGCGCCACCGCGCTCACGCTCGGGATCGACGCGGGATTGGCGGGATTGGAGCCAAGTGACAGCTCCCAGCGGTCGCGATAGCCATCCCGGTCCCGATCGATTCCCATGCGCCGCCCGGCGCCCGGCGGCACCCCGAGGTACGTGATCTCGCCGCCGTCCTGCGCGAGGAGGCGCAGGCTGTCGGCGGGGAACGTCCCCTCCGGATCGTAGTCGCTCAGGAACGAGCGCGTTCCGGCTTGATAGTAGAATCCCTTCGCGGCACCGCCCAGACGCCCGTGGGCGACCAGGTCGCATTGCCCGGCGTCCGCCGCCGCGTACAGGGAGTCGAGGAACTGCGTCGTCCCGGTCAGGGTGCGATTGGCTCCGTTCACCGTGATCTCGCGTCCCACCGAGGGCGCGGTCCCGGTGTCGAACGCGAGGAGGAATGCCTCGAGGTCGCGGCGCTCCTGGTTGTTCGCGAACGTGAAGACCGGAAGGTTGAGGAAGTCGAACAGGTTGTCCATGGAGCCATCGTGAAGGAATCCGAAGCCGCGCTTTTGAGGACCGGCCGCGTCGGTGAAGCCGGTCTTCTGGTAGAGATTCCGCAGCTGCGGCACTTTCATCGCCTGACTCTCCTGCAACGCCTGCGCCGGGATCAGCGTTCCGTTGGTCCCCGTCGGGAAGGAGTGGCAGACGCTGCAGGTCCCGCCGTCGTGCGGCTTGGTGTCGAACTCGACCTTACCGCGCGTCGGGCTCGGCGTCGGCGCTGCGGGATTCGGCCAGGTGCGATCGAGGTTTTGATTCGGATTGGGCGGATAGGCAAGCGTCAGGATGAAGTCGTTGAACTGCTGCATCTCCGCCGCGGTGAGGGAATCGATGTTCCCCATCAGCGAGACGAACGCGGGGTTGAACCGGGTGAAGTCCGCGCGGTCGCCGCGCCAGTGGAACGGCGGCGTGTTCGCGAGTCCCCGGAGTGACTGCGTGGTCATCGGGCCCTTCATGGGATGAAAGGGCGGGATGGGGACCGGATTCGAGGGCGCGGCCTGCAGGTCCCCCTGGGGATTCCCGAGATCCCACGCGAGGTTGTCGAAGTTGCCGCCGATGTGGCAGGAGGCGCAGGCGAGGTCTCCGTGGTCGGAGAGCATCCCGTCATAGAGGAAGCGGCGCCCGGCGGTGACCGCCGGAGGACTGGGATCGAAACCCATGCCGAGCGGCGTCTCACTCTGGAACGACTCGCCGGCTGTCCCGATCACGGCCACCGAGTTCGAGAAGCGGTTCAGCACATACAGCCGCTGCCGTGCCGCGTCGAGGGCGAGCGCCACCGGGCCGCTCTTCGTGACCCTGGGAGCGGCCGATACCGGAATGCGTGCCGTGACCAAGCCGGTCCCGGGGTCCACCACACCGACGAGATCGGAGCCGAGCGCGGCGACGTACACCTTGCTCTCGGCCGGATTCACGGCGACCCCCGTCGGCTCCGCCAGACTCAGCGCCTTTTCCCCGGCCGGACCGGGAATGGTGTCGTACACGACGTGCGCGTTCAGATGCCACGCCGTGACCGCACCCAGCCCCCCGGCGTCGATCCGCGTGAGCCGGTTGCGCAGGAAGCGGCCCCGGAGATTCGGCTCGAATCGAGTGCGGTTCTGGGCCTCGGTGTTCGAGACGTACAGGTCGCCCGTGCCGGACGCAGCCGCGACATCGAACAGGTTCGTCCCCACGCCCGATACCGTGCGGAGCACCGCGCCGCTCGCGGCGTCCAGGACGACGACGTCCTGGTCGGGAAGGTCGTAGGGGATGAACGTGTTCCAGGTCTTCACGCTGGCCGGCCGCTCGTCGACCCAGTCGTTGCCCACCTTCTGGACGATGAGGCCCACCGCCGGAGGCGCGGGAAGGCCCGCTTTGAGTGGCGGATTCGGAGGGGGCGGTCCGCCGCCCGACTGGACCTCGGTGGCGCTCAACGTCGTCGTCCGGTTTCCCGCGTCGAGCACGGCGACGTAGACCTCGCCGCCCCGTGCCGCGAGCGCGCGAGGGTGCCGTCCGAATACAGGGCGGACCAGGTCGAGCGTGGTGCCGGCCTCGCCCGCCAACGAGTAGACCTTGATCGCGTCCTCGCCGCTCACGCACACAAACGCTCGGCGAGGGCTGCCGGCGAGCACGACGTCGGTCGGCTCGTCCCCCACACGCAGGGTGGCCGCGACCCGCTTCGAGTTCAGGTTCACGATGCTCACGTCGTCGGAGACGTTGTCCACGACCCAGGCGATGCTGTCGTTCAGCGCGGCCACGGAGACCGGCTCCAGCCCCACGGGGACCTCCCCCGCGCTCGTGAGCCCCGCATCGCCGATCGTGAAGATCTCCAGACGCGCGTCGGGCAGGTTGCAGGCGAGGAGCCGCGTGCCGTCGGGGGTGAGCGCCAGCGGATGGACCGGGAGCGACTCGAAGTTGGTGAAATCGGACAGGGCCGGAGTGGAGGAGTGAAGCGGCGACACCGGCCAGGCCAGGAGCACGAGGACGGCCGCGCACGCGCCGGCCATGAGCGCGGTGAGGAAGCGGAATCGCTGAAAGCCACCGGTGGGTAACGACATCGGGCCCGAAACGAGATCGCGAGAGAATGGGAACGAGTGCATCAAGCCGTTGACGCAGGCGTGATTATAGCATACTTAACTCCGGCGCGCAACCGGTCAGCTTCCGCTCGGCGGCTCTCGCATCACCGTTCCCCTCCTCGAACGCCGACCATGCCTCGCGCAGGAGGGCGTCCATCCGCTCGCGATAGCGCGCGCGGTCGAACGTCTGGGCATGACGCCGCAGCCACGCCGGATCGAACGAGCGCCGCGAGAGCGACTCGAACGCGGCTTCAAGTGCCGCGTCGTCATCCCCCTCGTAGAGGATCCCGGTTCCCTCGGCGACCACCTCCGAGGCGCCGCCCCGCGCGAGCGCCACGGCTGGCCGACTGCACGCCATCGCCTCGAGCGGCGCGATGCCGAAGTCCTCCTCGTGCGCCTGCACGAGCGCGCGGCAGCCGCGATACGCTTCGCGCAGGGCCTCCGCGCTCAGCCAGCCGTCGAAGCGCACGGTCGGACCCGCGAGGCGGCGAAGGCGCGCCTCCTCGGGACCCGTTCCCACGATCCGGAGCGGGACTCGCATTCGATTCACCACGCGGATCGTCCGCTCCACCCCTTTGTACGGCACGAGGGCGGAGACGATCAGGAAGGGCGCGCCGGGGTCCTGCGTCAGGCCGGACGCGGGCGTGAAGAACGCGGTGTCCACGGGCGGGTACACGACCGCCGCCGGACGCCCGTAATGCCGCGCGATCCGCTCGCCCACGTGCTTCGAATCGGCGACGAAGAGGTGCACGCGTTCGGAACTCGCCCGATCCCATTCGCGGAATCCCGGCGCCACGAGCGCTGCGGCCGCACGCGTGAGCGGTCCCGCGCGATCCGGTCCGAAGTACTCGCCATAGAGGTCCCAGAAGTACCGAACAGGCGTGAAGCAGTAGCAGACGTGGAGCGCGCCGGGCCGCGGGATCACCCCCTTGGCCGCGCAGTGGCTCAACGAAATCACGAGGTCGTAATTGGAGAGGTCGAACGATTCCACGGCCCGCGGATAGAGCGGCACGAACCAACGGTAGCGGGAGCGCCCGAACGGGAGCCGCGCGATCCACGACTCCACGACCTTTCGCCGCTCGATCACGGGGGCGACGCTGCCCCGCCGGTGGA
>DASSLZ010000024.1:0-4314 GCA_035689165.1 Candidatus Eiseniibacteriota bacterium
ACCATCGGCTACGGCATGCGGAGCGGGCTGCGCGCGCTCCGCGAGGGCTCGTTCCTCGGAATGCTCCCCGACCAGGACGCCCGCAAGGCGGGGATCCACGTGCCCTTCTTCGGACGCCCGGCCTCCACGCACACCGGTCCGGCGCGCCTTGCCGCGCGCACCGGCGCGCCGATCGGCGTGGCGGTGATCGAGCGCACGGGGCGCGGGCGGTTCCGCGCGCGGCTCCGCCGCGTGCTCGTCCCCGATCCGCGCGCCCCGGAAGAAGCCGAGGTGGAGCGGCTGACGCGGGAGATGACCGCGGAGATCGAGGCAGCGATCCGGGAACTGCCCGGCCACTGGTACTGGATCCACCGCCGGTGGAAGACGCCGCCGCCCGACCCGAGTGGGTCGCCCGCCACGGCGCCGGCCGTCACGACGCCCGCTACGACGTGAACCCGATCCCCTTCGACGCCTCGGGGTTCATCGTAGGAATCTTTCCGAACTGGCCTTCGTACTTCCGCACGTTGTCCTCGAGCGCGGCCAACAGTCCGCGCACGTTCGGCGGGGTCATGACGATCCGGGCGAAGATCTTCGACTTGGGCGTTCCCGGCAGCACGCGGGCGAAGTCGAGCACGAATTCCGACAGAGAGTGGCCGATCACCACGAAATTCGAGTAGATCCCCTCCGCCTCCTTTTCCCCCAACTCCACGTTAATCTGCGTCGGCGGCCCGGCCGGCTGCGGCGGCTTCTTCGCGTCCATTTGCAACCCTCCTGTTGACAAGCAATTAGCGGCACGTATCGGCCTCAAGATAAGTCCCCGGGTGCCGTAAATCAACCTGTAGGTGTGCCCTGGGTCCGCCGTTCGGCGGCGCCGGCGACCGTGACAGGACGGGAGGACGTGATGGGTTCGAAGCGGCGGACGGGCGGCGGCAGAAGCGAGGTGGACGCGACAGCCGATGCGGTGATCATCGCCGAGTGGAAGCGCTTCGCCGCGCGGAAGCTCGGATCGTCCGACCGGGTCGTCGAGGGAGGCTGCTTCCTGGACGCCCCGCCATGCCCCTTCGACGGGCGCTCGTCGTTCGAGGAGCGCTTCGCCACCGACTGCGTCCGGTGCGTGCGCCTGCGGCGCGCCGCCGCTCAGGTCGAAACGTCCCCGCCGGAAGGCGCGGGCGCGATCCCCACGCTGGGCCTTCTCCTTCGCCTCCACGAGGTGTCGCAAGGGTCGGGCTCGGGTGCCGGTGCGCCTCCGCCTTCTTCCGAGGACGACGGGTCGCGCTTCGGCGCGGCCTCGATCCTCCTGCGCGCGCTTCCGATGCTGCACGCCGCCTCGGGGCTCCGCCGCACCGCCCGCGTGCTCGCCGCCTCCATCGCCGGAGCCTTCTCGGACGTGATCGACACCGTGCTCTTTTTCGACGCGCTCGGCGAAGCCAACACGCTCCGCCTGGAGTGCGCGTTCCGCCGCGCCGACGTCGGGATCCCGGTCGGAGACCGGGACGGATTCCTCGACGTGGAGCTGCTCGCCGCCGGCGGGGCCTTCGACGGCGAGGTGTTCGATCGCCTGCGCGAGATGCCGATCCCGCTGGATCAGGACCGCGACCTGCTCTCCGACGCCGTGTTCGAGGGGCGCACCACCGTCGTCGCGCATCCGGCGCGCGAGTTCCGGCTGCCGACGCTCCTCGTGGACCATCTACCCGACGCCCCCGCCGCGATCATCCCCGTCTTCGGCCGGGAGCGCGTGCGCGGGATCCTCGTCGTGTCCGCGGCACCGGGGATCGGCGGCTTCACGTCCGACCAGATGGAGCTCTTGATGGCGGCCGCCACCCAGGCGGGGATGGCGCTCGAGGGCGCCTCGCTGCTCGACCTGGCCCGGCGCCGCGGCGGCGGATTGCACGCGATCTACGATCTCCTGGCCTCGCTCCTGAAGCACGCGGGCGGCGAGCCCAGCCTGGACGCCTCGCTGCACGCCCTGGCCGACGTGACCGAGTCGAGCCACGGGCTGGCGTGGGCCCGCTCCGCGGACGGGGTCCTGGGGCTCACCGCCGTCGTGGGCCGCCCGGAGGCCGGAGAGAGCGAGCTGCGGGAGATGGGGGAGACCTTCCGCCATTGGTTCGAGGCCGACCCCAAGCCGATGCTCCTCGACCGCATCGGGGCCGATCCGCGCTTCGCCGGAGGGGTGCCCGAGGGATGGGGCTCCGCGCTGGCGGTGCCGCTGCGCCACGAGGACCGGCTCTGGGGCGTGTTCCTGCTGGTCCGCGAGATGCGGGCGGGCGCCGAGCCGAGCGCGCTCCCGTACGATCTGGAGGACGCGGCCCTGGGGATCCTGGTCGGGGCCGTCGCCTCGCTCGCGCGCACGCGCGAGGCGGGCGTCGAATCGGTGCATCGCGCCGAGCGGCGGCTGCGCGACGCCGAGTCGCAGCTTCGCCACGTGGAGAAGGTAGCGGTGGTGGGGGAGCGCGGCATCCAGATCGCCCAGGAGATCCGGAACCCGGTCGCGGCCATCTCCGGCTTCGCCAAGCGCGTGCTGCAGGCGCTGCCCGAGGGGGACGAGAACCGCGAGTACCTCGAGATCATCCTGCGCGAGGCCGACCGCCTCGAGCGCGTTCTTGCCGAGCAGATCGCGCTGGCGCAGCTCACGCGCCCGCGTCTCAAGCTGCAGAGTCTGAATACGGTCGTCCAGGAGGCGCTCGAGCTCTCCTCGGAGGACCTGGTGCGCCGCCGCGTTCGTCTGTTGAAGCGACTCGGGCCGGATCTCCCGAGCCTCCTCATCGATCCCGACAAGATCCGCCAGGTGCTTTCGAACGTGCTCCGCTACGCGCTGCAGGCGGTGCCGAGCGGCGGCCGCGTGCGCGTCGAGACGCGGAGCGGCGTCGGCGTGGTGCAGGCCGAGATCGCGCACGACGGGCCGAAAGTGGCGGGAGAGTCGCTGGACCGCCTGTTCGTGCCCTTCTCGACCTCGCGGCGCTACGGCGCGGGGGTGGGGCTGGCCGTGGCCTACCAGATGGTGCGGGAGCACGGCGGGGAGATCCGGGCGCGGAGCGAGGGGGACTGGAGCAGCATCGTGACGATCTACCTGCCGGTGCGCGAGAATCAGGACCGCCGCGCCCGTCCCGACCGCCGCGCCGGCCGCAACGACCGGCGCCGCCGCATGGCCTGAGGGGTTCCTACGGCCCCGGGCCGTTGACCCTTAGCCCGCGCCCATGCTAAAGTTCCCGACCGGCTGCGACCCTAGCTCAGTTGGTAGAGCACCACACTGAAAATGTGGGTGTCCGCAGTTCGATTCTGCGGGGTCGCACCACTATTTTTTTCGCGAAGATTCCTCCCGCGGCAACCCTTCGCGACGATGCAACGAGTTCAGCTGGTGTAGCTCAGCTGGTAGAGCAACGCACTCGTAATGCGTAGGTCACCGGTTCGATTCCGGTCACCAGCTCCATCTCCGGGTCGGCCGGCCCTGACCACTCGGCCGTTCGCAGGGATTCAGACCGCGACGCCGCGCGCCCCCCGCACGGGGGCCGCGGCGCACGCGTGGGGCGATCCGCCCCGAGGCTTCGGTCCGCGTGGGGCGGAGCGAAGCCGCGCGAACCGCTCCCCACGGGGGAATCCAGTGACGTCCGATCCGCTGCGGGGCCTCATGGTCAGCGCCTCGGGCGTTCGCGGGATCGTGGGGGAGCGCCTCACGCCCGAGGTCGTGACCCGCGTGGCCGCGGCGCACGCCTCCATGCTCCAGCCCGGGCCGATCGTCGTGGGCCGCGATTCGCGTCCCAGCGGCGCCTGGGTCCTTCGCGCCGCCGAGGCGGCGCTGCTCGCCTCGGGACGCGACGTGATCGACGTCGGCATCGCGCCCACGCCCACCATCCTCTTCGCGATCCAACACCATGGCGCCGCGGGCGGCCTCGCCATCACGGCCAGCCACAATCCCGCCCCCTGGAACGCCCTCAAGCTGTTCGGCCCCGGCGGGACCTTCCTTGCGCCCGCCGCGGCGGAAGCCGTCGCCCGCCGGGCGCGCGAGGGGGGATTCGCATGGGTGACGGCCGAGCGTGTCGGGTCGATCGAGGAGGATCAGGACGCCATCACCCGCCATCGCGACGCCATCCTCGCCCTTCCCGGCTTCGATCTCGCGCAGATCCGCGCCCGGCGCTTCCGCGTCGCGGTGGACTGCGTGAACGGCGCCGGCTCGATCGCCACACCCACGCTGCTCCGGGCGCTCGGCTGCGAGGTGACGCCGATCCACTGCACGCCCGACGGCCGCTTCCCGCGCGTCCCCGAGCCGCTGCCCGAGAATCTCGGCGACCTGGGCGCGGCGGTCCGCTCGGCGGGCGCTGCCATCGGCTTCGCCAA
>DASSLZ010000025.1:0-3338 GCA_035689165.1 Candidatus Eiseniibacteriota bacterium
CGGGATGACCCGACTTCGCTTTCTCCACGGCGTCCGCGGAGAGGAACTTGATGGTGTTCACGCACTGCTCTTCGATATCTACCGTGATGGCCGGCATGGCTCCCTCGTCGCGTTTCGTTCCTCGCGCGCGCCGGGTGATCCCGTCCCGCCCCGGCGCCGACACGGTGTATCATAACTCTCTGTTCCGTTGTACCCCTCTAAGGATGGAGAACGAGATGACCCCGAGCCGAACGATACAGGTCCCGATCCGAATCCTTGCCGCCCTCCTTCTCGCCGTTCAGGCGATCGGCGGGTGCGCCACCAATCCCGTCACGGGCAGGAAACAGATCTCGCTGGTCTCCGAAGGGAAAGAGCTGCAGATGGGGGCCGAGGCCGATCCCGCCGTGATCTCCGAGTACGGCCTCTATTCGGACCAGGAAGTGCAGCGGTATGTGGACGGCGTGGGTCAGAAGCTGGGCAAGGTCTCCCATCTGCCCTCCCTCGCCTGGCATTTCCGCGTCCTCGACTCGCCGGTGGTGAACGCCTTCGCCATCCCGGGGGGTTACATCTACATCACCCGCGGCATCCTCGCCTACATGAACTCCGAGGCGCAGCTCGCCGGCGTGCTCGGCCATGAGATCGGCCACGTCACCGCGCGGCACAGCGCCCAACAGATCACGCGCCAGGAGATCGCCGGGATCGGCGTCCTGGCGGGCGCGGTCTTCGTCTCCGCGTTCCGGCCCTACAGCGGCGTCGCCCAGCAGGGGCTGGGCCTCCTGTTCCTCAAATACAGCCGCGACAACGAGACGCAGGCAGACGAGCTGGGCGTCGGCTACGCGGCCAAGGCGGGCTACGACCCGCGGGAGATCCCGGGCACGTACGCCACCCTGAAGCGGATCGGCGAGCGGGCCGGCTCCTCCTTGCCGAATTTCCTCTCGACCCATCCCGATCCGGGCGACCGCGAGATCCGGACGACACAGCTCGCGGACGCGGCCGCCGCCAGCGCGCACCGCGATCTTGTGATCGGCGCGCCGGTCTACAAGAGCCGCGTGGACGGGATCGTTTTCGGGGACGACCCGAGGTCGGGATATTTCGTCGGGAACCGGTTTTACCATCCCGACCTCAAGTTTCAGCTGATCTTTCCGCAGGGCTGGCAGACGGCGAACCAGCCCTCCCAGGTCGTGGCCGCGAACCAGTCGGCCGGAGCTGCCATGCAGCTCACGCTGGTGAAGTCCGAGGACACCTCCCTCTCCCCTTCCGACTACGTCGCGTCGCTTCAGAAGAAGGGGGAGATCACGCAGGCCAGCGGCCGGAGCGAAAACTTCCGGGACTATCCCGCGTGGCTCGGGACCGTGACCGCCCAGGGCGAGAACGGCTCCCAGGAGTTCATCGCCTGCTGGGCGCGGACCAAGCCGGGCGAGTTCCTCCAGATCCTGGGACAGGCCAAGTCGCAGACGGCGGCCGACCAGATCTTCTCTTCGGCGCGGAGCATCGCCGCGCTCACCGACCCCGCGCGGATCAACGTGACGCCCGACGTGGTCGTGATCAAGCCGGCGCCGCGCAGCGCGCCCTTCTCCGATCTCTGGGCGACCATGGGTGGCGGCGTCTTGAGTCTCGAGGACGGGGCGATCTTGAACAGCACGCGGCCTGCCACCGTGATTCCTGCGGGGGCGCCGGTCAAGACGGTGAAGAAGGGGACGAAACCGACGTCGTAGCAGGAAGCACGCGGAGGTCTTGGGCTAAGGGCGGCCGGGCGCAACGCGTTTGCGCGAGGGGAGGCAGCCCTAGGGGCGCGCCGCCCTCCGGCCCGACATTCTCCTCGAGTTTGCTCACCACCTCGGCGGGCCTCCGGGAGGGCGCCCTCCGCGGCTGCCTCCCCTCGCGTCAAAAGACGACTTCGCCCGGCGGTCGCTTCGCTCCCGCCTCCCCCGCTACCTACACTCTTCGGACTCACTCCCTGCATTGTCGGCAATCACGGGGTGCTCTACCCACGGATTGTCACGACCATCGTGGGCATTCATGGTTCTGCTCCGCCAACGGACTGACCGGACACACCCGATTGTCACGTGACATGCGACTGACGGTCACAAGACATGCGTTGGATTGTCCCGAGACAAGTCACGCCCGGAAGAGTTCGGTGGGGGTCGGGCGGAACCATGAGGAAGTACGGGAGGCGGGAGCGAAGCGACACGCCGGGCCCAACCGTCTTTTGACGCGAGGGGAGGAACGCGGAGGGCGCCCTCCCGGAGGCCCGCCGAGGTGGTGTGCAGAGTCGAGGAGAATGTCGGGCCGGAGGGCGGCGCGCCCGCAGCGTTGCCTCCCCTCGCGCCAAACGCGTAGCGCCCGGCCGCCCTTAGCCCAGACCTCCGCGTGCGTCGTCAGTGGTGGGTACCGAGAAAGCTCCACCCCAGAGCGGACCCCACCGCGATGACCACGTCCTTGGGGATTCTGCCGAAAAGCACGACGATCAGAAACTGAGGCCAGGCCACGCCCGCGATGCCCGACATGAAGCAGAGCGCGTCCGCCGGTGAGAACGGAAAGAGGAAGATCGGGATCAGCGCCAGCCATCGCTTTCCGCCGATCAGCTTCTGCGCCTGCTCGAGCGCGGGCTCGCCGATCCACCGCTCCGCCACTTTCCTTCCTGCCCCGCGGCCGATCGCGAACGCCGCGGTCGAGCCGATCGCGGTTCCGATCGCCGTGAGCACGGAACCCCAAAGCGGACCGTAGAGGACCCCCGCGATGAGCGGGACGAAGACGCCCGGGATCGGCGCGGCCAGGATCTGACCGGCCTGCACCCCGAGGAGCGCGACCGGCCCCCACGCCCCGGCATGCCGCACCCACTGTTTCAGCGCCTCGTGAGAAATATGCGGCCGGAGCAGCCACCCGAGCACGCCGATCACGGCGCCGATGCCGACGAAGAGAAGCGTGGCGCGAAGCAGAGGATGCTTGGGCATGGGGCGCTCAGCCATGGCGGGCGACTCTACGGGAGCCGCCGGCTCGGGGACATCGAAAAGCGGGCGCCCCGGCGGCCCCGGTACCCAAAAGGCGCAGCCCTTCACTTTCGCGCCATCCGATACTATTGTCGGTAGTTTCGGACGCCGCTCGCCATTTCGCGCGCGCCTGCGCGACAGCCTGGAGGAACCGGATGACCGACCCCTTCGGAGCGCGATCCACCCTGGCGGTGGATGGACGCTCCTACCGCATCGCCCGCCTGGACGCGCTGGAGCGCGCCGGCCTCTCGCTGCAGCGCCTCCCCTTCTCCCTTAGGGTCCTGCTGGAGAACCTCCTCCGCCGCGTGGACGGTAAGGTGGTCACGGCGGAGGACGTGGAGGCGGTGGCGCGCTGGAATCCGGCGGCGG
>DASSLZ010000026.1:0-5583 GCA_035689165.1 Candidatus Eiseniibacteriota bacterium
TTCCAGGTCCCGCCGACGCCCGGCACCTGCGCCTGGCCGCCCAGCTTCCCTTCGGTTCCCACTTCGCGCGCCACGCGCGTCACCTCGGCGGCGAACGCGTTCAGCTGGTCCACCATGGTGTTGATGGTGTTCTTGAGCTCGAGGATCTCCCCCTTCACGTCCACCGTGATCTTGCGCGAGAGGTCCCCGCGCGCCACGGCCGTGGTCACCTCCGCGATGTTCCGCACCTGCGCCGTGAGGTTCGACGCCATGGCGTTCACGGAGTCGGTGAGATCCTTCCAGGTTCCGGCCACGCCGGGCACCACCGCCTGGCCGCCCAGCTTGCCGTCGGTCCCCACCTCGCGCGCCACGCGCGTCACTTCCGAGGCGAAGGAGCGGAGCTGGTCCACCATCGTGTTGATGGCCTCCTTCAGCTGGAGGATCTCGCCCCGCACGTCGACCGTGATCTTGCGCGAGAGGTCGCCGTCGGCCACCGCGATGGTGACCTCGGCGATGTTCCGAACCTGCGCCGTCAGGTTCGACGCCATCGAGTTCACGCTCTCGGTGAGGTCTTTCCAGACGCCGCTCACTTCGCGCACCTGCGCCTGCCCGCCCAGCTTCCCTTCGGAGCCGACCTCGCGCGCCACGCGGGTCACCTCGGACGTGAAGACGGCGAGCTGCTTGATCATCGTGTTCACGATGTTCGCCGAGCGGAGGAACTCCCCTTCCAGGGGGCGCCCGTCCACCTCGGTGCCGACGGTCTGCAGCAGGTCGCCGCGGGCCACGGCGGCGATCGCGCGGGTCACCTCCCGCGTGGGCCAGACCAGATCGTCGATCAGGGTGTTCACGGACACCTGCATCTCGCCCCAGGCGCCGTCGCCGCGGGCGATGCGCATCCGCTCGCGCGTGCGCCCCTTCTTCCCGACGACCTGCCCGACGCGCTCCAGCTCCTCGGCCATACGCTGGTTGGAGGCGGCGATGTCGTTGAACGTATCGGCGATCTTGCCCTCGAGGCCCGTCCAGTTGCCGGGCAGGCGGACGGAGAAGTCGCCGCCGCGCATCGCCTGGAGCGCCTGGAGGACCGAATCGAGGGGCGGGGCTTCGGACTCGAGATTGGCTTCCCCGTTGACCGGGGTCGCCACGGAGGAATCACTGCGCGGTGGGTTCATGTGCGGACTCCTGGACGGCCATCTATTCGCAAGGAGCGACGTGCGGCATAGCCAGGTTGCCTCGCCCGGCCATGGTCCTAAAGTCTACCCCGGAGCCTCCGGGGGTGCGCCAGCAGATTGTTGGAAACGGGCGCCGGTATCGGCCGTCCGGACTTCTATCGGATCCGGACGATCCGCCCCACCCCGCGGAAGGGTGCCGGGCCGGAGACCTCGAGCCGCGTGAAGTAGACGCCGGAGGGCATCGGCACGCCGCGATCGTCGCGGCCGTCCCAGAGGGCCCGGAAGCGTCCTGCCGGCAGCGGAGCCTGGAACACGGTCCGGACCAGCCTGCCGCCGGCGGTGTAGACGCGGAGCGCGGCGACTCCGCCATCGGCCAGATCGAATCGGAGCGTCGTGGCGGCCGCGAAGGGGTTGGGGGCGCTGGCGCGCAGGGCGTTCGCCGCCGGGATCAGGTCCTCGTCGAACTCCACGCCCGCCGCGGCGACCGCCGACCCCAGCACCCGGACCGTTCCCCTGGCCTCGAAGCGGATCCCGCCGTCCTGCCCGGTGATCGAGACGGGGACCGCGTTCCCGTTCGGCAGCGCCCGCTCGACCGCGCCGCGCTCGAACGCGAGATCGAGATCGGGACGCCCGTCCCCGTCCAGGTCCCGCAGGCGGGAGCCTGGCAACGGTGCCACGGAGCCCTGCAGCCGGATCCCGGCCAGGTCCACCGCCCCGGCATCGAGGTCCGGCGGGAACACGATCCGCGCGCGGATCTCCTTACCCTTGCTGCCGCGCCGGATGACGGCGGGGACGATCTCCGCCGCAAGCTCGCGCGCCGAGAGCCTCCCCGCGCCGGTCAGCGGAACCGTCGCCGACGGCGTCTCCGGGTCGTTGGTGGTCAGCGTGAGCGCGCCGCTCCGGTCTCCCCCCGCGGTCGGAGCAAACCGCACGAGCACCGGCGCGCTCTGGAGCGGGGCGAGCGAAAGCGACGCCGGGTCGGCCGCGTAGTCCGGCTTGTCGAACGCGAGCGCGACGTCGAGCCGGTCGGTGCCCGGGTTCGTCAGGCGCAGCGTGTCGGCGGCGGACTGGCCGACGTCCAGCGTATCGAAGCGGAAGGACGCGGGGCTGAACGCGAGGCGCGGGATCCCGGTGGCGTGCAGGAGCACCGGCACCAGCGTCTCGAGATGGGCGGGATCGTTCGTCTGGACGCGCAGCGTGCCGTGATAGTCGCCCGCGAAGAGCCCGCGCGATTCGAGCGCGACGGCGACGCCCGCGCTGTCGCCGGGATCCACGCTGCCGAAGCGCTGCGCCACGCTCAGCCACGAGGGAGCGGCGGAGAAGCGCACGGCCATGCCGTCGTGCAGGTAGGCGGCGTTGAACACGACCGTGAGACCGTCGGTCTTGGTCCGGTTCTGGATGCCGATCGTCCCGCTGTCGAGCGGAGGACCCATCAGGCGGTACTGGTACACGATGGCGCCCGTGGGATAGAGGATCGCCTGGAAGGTGAACGGTCCGCCCCGCTGGCGCCGGGGCACGTTCGTGAACTGCACGATCAGCCGCGTGCCGTCGTTGTAGTACACGGCGCGCTGCACGCCGCCGAAGTTCAGGTCGTCCCAGTAGACCGCCAGCAGGTTGTTCGGCGCGGCGGTGGTGGGAAGCGGCTGGTTCGCGAACTGGACGGTCGTGTCGGTGAACGAGATCCAGCCGTGCGTGCAGACGTTGAAGGTCGTGTACTCGTGCCCATAGAAGGAAAAGGGGAATCCGATCGGGAGCGGCCCCGAATTCTGATCCAGATTCTGGATCGGGATCGGCGTTCCGATCGCCGCGATGTCCTGCCAGTCGTAGACCGGCCCGCCCGGCTGGTTGCTGTCCACCCACCGGTAGCCGAATCCGTCCGGGCCCCCGAGCCCGAGCGCGGCCGGAGGCGCGATCCCGGGACGCGGGTCCTCCTCGTCGCGGGCGAGCGCGAGCCCGGCCTGGACCGCCACCGCCGGCGCTCCATTCAGGGGCTCGACGCCGTAGTCGAGGGCGGAGCCTCCCGTGTTCCGGATCGAGAACGACGTCGTGCTCCGTTCCCCCAGCCCAACCGAGGCCTGGAGCGACGCCGGAGCGACCTGGACCACGGGCGGCACGCGCCCGGAGCCGGTCACGGCGATCGCGATCGGCCCCCCGGCGGCGTCGTGCGCGATCGTCAGCGTCCCTTCGCGCGGCCCGTCCGCCGCGGGGGTGAAGGTGAGCCGGATGGTCTGCACGGCGCCCGGCTCGACCGTGAACGACGCGGGGGCCGCGGTGAAGTCGGAGAGATCGCTCGCGACCGAGGAGACGGTGAGCGGCGCCCTCCCCTCGTTGCCCACCGCGACCTCCGCCTCCGAGGTGCGGCCGAGAAACACCGTTCCGAAGTGGACCGCGGTCGCGGTGGCCACGGCCACCGGCGCGTCGGTCACGTCGAGGGAGGCCGGCACCTCGAGCCGCGGCTCGTCGGGATCGTTGCTCTCGACGACGATCGTGCCGCGGTAGGCGCCCCCCGGCAGGGCCAGCGCGTCCAGGGTCAGGGCGACGCTGGCCTCGCTCCCCGCCGCGACCGTTCCCTCGTGCGGGGAGGCGGCGAGCCAGAGCCCGCCGATCGTCCCGTGACCACGGTCGGGGAACCAGTCGGTGGCGCCGACGAAATTCCCGATGACGCCGGTGGCGTTGATGCGGCCGTCGTCGCCGTTCAGCCACGAGAGGGGGACGGCGAAGGAGACGGAGCGGGGTCCCACCTGGACGGGGAAGCTCTGGACGTAGTTTCCGGTCAGGGCGTCGAGCAGATCGACCGTGCCGTAGCCGACCGAGAAGAGGCTGACCTCGAACTCCGCCCCGATGTCCTGCCGCGGCGTTCCGAAGCTGGGCTCGCGGCCGGTGTTCCGGTTCTGGTCCAGGTCCAGCGAGAGGTATCCCCCGAAGTTGAGCGGCGCGATGTCGGTCGCGGTCTCGATCCGGATGCTCAGGACGCCGCCGCGCGCCCAGGCGCGCAGCGCGACCAGGTCCTCCACCGATCCGTCGCCCTGGGGATCGAGGACGACGAGCGGGAGCGAATCGGGCGCCGCGGCGAGCGCTCCCGCGGTGCCGGTCGCGGGCGGCGTGACGCGCCCATGGAACGAGAGCGCGCTCTCGCGTGCCTCGGCCCACGTCCTCGGAAGCGAGGCCATGACGGTTGCGCCGGCGGCCGGCGTCGCGCTTGGGGGCGCTTCCTCTTCGAAACGGATCGCGTACTGGAGGTCGCTCCCGGAGCGGTTGGCGACCGTGATCGTGCGCGTCGCCGTCCCGCCGGTGAGAAGCGATGCGCCCACCGGCCCCGCCACGACGTCCGCGTCGGGCGGCGGCGCTCCCGCCGCACGGACCCCGATCCGGATCTCGGACTGATCGGGATCGTCGGTGGCCACCGTCAGGGTGGCCGAGGCCGGGCCGACCGAGGCGGGCGCGTAGCGCACCGGGATCGTGAACGAAGCGCCCGGCGCCAGGGTGAGCGAGTCGAAGACGGCGGTGAAATCGGGATGGTCCATCGCGGCCGAGGACACGCGGAGCGGAAGGACGCCGACGTTCCGCACGCGGATCGAGTCGAGGCGCGAGGCACCGACGAAGACCGTGCCGAGATCGAGCGACGCGGGTGTCGCCACGGCGTCGGGGGCCGGCGTCACCGACAGGTCCACGGGGACCAGGAAGTCGCTCCGGTCGGGATCGTTCGTCCGGACGGCGAGCGCGCCGCGATAGTCGGCGCCGGCCAGCCGCGCGGCGTCGAAGGCGACCGTCACCGTCGTGGACTGCCCCGCGGCCGTCGATCCCGACCCCGGGGTGACGGAGAGCCACGCCGCGCCTCCCAGCCAGCCGAACGCCTGCGAGGCGACTTTCCGGTTGTCGGCGAAAATGGAGGAGACGTCGGCGAAGAGCCGCCCCGCGGCGGCCAGGACGCGGCCGCGCCCGACGAACGACGCGCCGAGCGTGGGGAATCCCTGCGCGTCCTCGATCAACACCGTCGCTCCGGCTCCCGTCGCGTGGAGCCGCGCCGTGGAGCTGGGCATGTCGGCCGCGACGACGTCCCTCGTGATCTCGAAGGGATAGATCCTCGTGGTCGGGCCGGTGATCCCCTCGCCGGCCTCGTAGCGCAGCGGGACTCCCGTCGAGTCGAGCAGCGCGTCGAACTCGGGCAGGGCGGCCGCCGACGCGCCCTCGAGCAGGAGGGAGCCGCCCGAGCGCACCCAGGCCGCGAGCGCGGCGCGCTCGTCGGCGTCGAACGCCCCCGCGTCATCGGAGATCCAGTAGACGTCCGCCCCCGCCAGCACGCCCGCCGTCAGGCGCCGGGTATTCAGCGTGAAGACCGCTCCGCGCGCGGTGAGCGAGCTGACCATGTCCGACCAAGCGTTGGAGGAGGCGCCGTGCCGCGCGTCGAAGACGACGCGCACGTCGGAGATCTCCG
>DASSLZ010000027.1:0-4570 GCA_035689165.1 Candidatus Eiseniibacteriota bacterium
GCCCCGTCTTCGTTCCGGCTGTGGATCGTGCCGCCGAATCCCTTCGCGGTCTCGCTCAGCGCCGACCAGAGGGCGTCCATCGTCGAGCGGACCCGCTCGGCGTCCGCGCCCTTCTCGTAGAGGATCTCCGCCAGCTCCTTCACGTCGATCGAGACCGCGGTCATCTGCCGCTGCTGGTCGGACGGAGTCGCCGCGCTCGGCGTGTCCGACTTGGCCGTCCCCTGCCGCGCCTTGAGCTGGTCCACGGAGATCGTCTGCGTCATCGAGCGGATCTCCGAGGGGGCGTCGCTGGGCTTGATCTTGAGGGCGCGCGTCAGGGCCTCGACCAGCTCGGTCGCGGTGGCGTAGCGCTCGGTAGGCGCCTTGGCCAGGGCCCGCGCGAGCACCGGGTCCACGGCCTTGGGCAGGTCGCGGGCCCGCTCGCTCGCCTTGGGAACCGGGCTGTTGATGTGCGCCAGGATCACCTCGAACCCGTTCTCGTGATCGTACGGAGGCGAGCCGGTCAGAATCTCGAACGCGATGACGCCGAGGGAATAGATGTCGGCGGCCTTGTCCACGACGCCGTCGGCGCGAGCTTGTTCCGGCGACATGTAGCCAGGCGTGCCGATCATGAGCCCGGTGCCCGTCAGGTCCTTGTCGCCGCCCGTCGCGCGCGCGATGCCGAAGTCGGTCAGGAAGGCGTTCCCCTCGCGATCGATCATGACGTTGGAGGGTTTGAGGTCCCGATGGACCACGCCCTGCCGGTGCGCGTAGTCGAGCGCCCCCGCCAGCTGGCGCAGCACGTAGAGAAATTCCTCGCGCGGGACGGCCCCCTTCTGATGGACCTGTTTCAGGGTGCCCCCCTCGAGATACCGCATCACGATGTAGGGGGGATCGTGCTCGCCGTCGAAGTCGTACACCGGAAGGAGGTGCGGGTGCTCGAGCCGCGCGATGAGCCGGGCCTCGCGCTGGAAGCGCTCCCGGAGCGCCTTGTCGTGGAGGATGCTGGACCGGATCACCTTGATCGCCACGTGCCGGTCCATGCTCGGCTGGTAGGCCCGATAGACCGTGGCCATCCCGCCCGAGCCGATTTCCTCGGTGATTTCGTACGCGCGCAGCTTCTTGCCGATCATCGCGGCAGGTCCCTCAAATGGCATCGGTCACATGGATAGGGGGATGCAGCCCAGAAGGATACCGCAAAGAAACGGGTTCGGACAGAACGCGCGTGATACAAATGACCCCAGTGTCACCGGATCGAAATGGTTTCGTCGCCGCGGTGCTCCGGAGGTCCGACCGAGGTGCTTGGATGCTGAATCGATGGATCTTGGCCTGTGCCGTCGGCCTCTCCCTGGCGGCCGCTCCCGCGTGCGGCCCCTACGCGGGGGCACCCGGGGCCGGCCCGGTCCGCCCGATTCCCCGGATCGCGCGGGTGCTCCTGGTGAGCGTCGATGGTCTCCGCCCGGATCTGGCCCTCCGGGCCGACGCTCCCGCGATCCGCGGTCTCATGAAGCGCGGGAGCTTCTCGCTTTGGGCAGAGACGACCGACCTCGCCGTGACGCTTCCCTCGCACGTCTCCATGCTGACCGGCGTGCCGCCCTCCCAGCACGGGATCGTCTGGAACAGCGCCCTGCCCGAAAAGCGCGGGGTCTACCCCGCGTGGCCGACGCTGTTCGAAATCGCGCGACGCGCCGGCTACACGACCGCGATGGCCGCCGGCAAATCCAAGTTCTCGACCCTGGCCAAGCCGGGGACGCTGACCTGGAGCTTCGTGCCGGAATCGTCGATCACTCCGGACGCGGCCGTCACCGACCGCGCGATCGCATGGATTGAGCGCTCCGCGCCTCAGGTTCTCTTCGTGCATCTGCCCGAGGTGGACTCCGCGGGGCACGGCTACGGCTGGGGGTCGCCGGAACAGCTCGCCGCCATCGCGGGCGCGGACCGGTGCATCGGCCGCCTGCTGGATGCCCTGGAGAAGCGCGGCGTCATGGATTCCACGCTCGTCCTGGTCACCGCGGATCATGGCGGGGCGGGCAAGAATCACGGACCCGACGATCCGCGAAGCCGGATGATTCCGTGGATCGCGGCCGGTCCGGACGTGCGCGCGGACTACGATCTCACCGGCGAGGACCACCTGACGGTGCGCACCGAGGACACCTTCGCGACGCTCGCCTACGTCCTCGGCATCGCCTCGCCGCAACCGATCGTCGGGCGCCCCGTGCTGTCGATCTTCTCCATGACGCCGGAGCGCGAAACGCGGCACTGAGGCCGCATCCGCCGCATAGGGCCTCTCTTACCCGGAATGACTTTCTCCGCGCAGGAGGAACGCGAGCGCGTAGAATGCTCGGCACGCACGTCGCGCCCACTTAGCCACAGGAGAGGAATCATGGTGCCCGCCCGCGTCCACGCCGCCTTCCGCCGTTGTGTCCTTTCGCTCCTCGGCCTGTTCCTCTTCGCGGCCATGCCCGCGATCGCGGCCGCCAAGACGAATCAGCCCCCGCACGTGAAGCTGAACATCGTGAAGTACACCCTCCCCAACGGGCTGGATGTGATCCTCTGCGAGAACCATCGGCTCCCCACGGTCGGGGTGAACGTCTGGTATCACGTCGGCCCCGCGAACGAGGAGCCGGGGCGCACGGGGTTCGCGCACCTGTTCGAGCACATGATGTTCAAGGGCTCGCGCCACGTTCCCGACGGGAAGCACTGGACCTACCTCCAGACCGCGGGCGCGACGCTGGTGAATGGCACGACCGACTTCGACCGCACGAACTATCTCGAGGACCTGCCGTCGAACCAGCTCGAGGTGGCGCTCTGGCTGGAGAGCGACCGGATGGGCTTCCTGATCGACGGCGTGGACGCGATCAAGCTGGCGAACCAGCAGGACGTGGTGCGGAACGAGCGGCGGCAGAGCACGGAGAACGCGGAGTACGGGATCGTGGAGGAGGAGCTGTTCCACCAGCTCTATCCCAAGGACCACCCCTACTACGCGGACGTGATCGGATCGCACCAGGACATCCAGGCCGCGAAGCTGGACGACGTGCGCGACTTCTTCAAGCGCTACTACGTCCCCAACAACGCGAGCATCGCCATCGTGGGCGACATCGACGTCGCCAAGACGAAGGCGCTGGTCGCGAAGTACTTCGGCTCCATTCCGCGCGGCGGCGACGTGCCGCCGATCCGGGCCGTGACGCCGCCGATCACCGCGGAGCGCCGCGCCACCGTGACCGACAACGTCTCCCTGCCGCGCGTCTACATGGGGTGGATCACCCCCAAGGCGTTCGCGGCCGACGAGGCGAACGGCGCGATCGCCTCCGACATCCTCTCGGGGAACGTGAACCCCTACGGCGACGGGAACGGCAAGGCGAGCCGTCTGTACCAGAAGCTGGTCTACGAGATGCGGATCGCCCAGGACGTGAAGACGATTCACAACCCGCTCCAGCTGGGGTCGATCTTCGAGGTCATCGCGACCGCGAAACCCGGGCACACCGCGGAGGAGTTGGAGAAGGCGATCGACGCGGAGATCGCCAAGATGGCTGCTGAGGGCCCGACCCTGGCGGAGGTGGACGCCTCCCGCCAGGCGGTCTATCTCGGCGAGGTCTCCAGCCTGGAGCGCGTCGGGTTCTTCAACGGCATCGCCGACCGCCTGAACCGCTACAACTACTACGTGAAGACCCCCGATTACCTGGACAAGGACCTCGGGCGCTACGCCGAGGTGACCCCGCAGTCGGTGAAGCGCTTCGTAGCCCAGTACCTGACGAAGGACCACCGCGCCGTGGTCTACGGGATTCCGGGCGAGAAGCAGCTGGGCGCCGCCGTGCCCACGCCCCCGGCGCCGACCAGCCCCGGCGTTCCGCCTCCGGGCGAGGACAAGGAGGCCTGGCGCAGCCAGGCGCCCGAGCCCGCGCAGGCCTCGGTGCTCCGGCTGCCGCGTCCGACGCGCTTCACGCTGGCCAATGGCCTCACGGTCTACCACCTCGAGGACCACAACCTGCCGCTCGTGACCGCGTCGCTCGTCTTCCGCTCGGGCAGCGCCGCCGATCCGGCCGATCTGCCGGGGCTCGCCTACTTCACGGCCGACATGCTCGAACAGGGCACGAAGTCCTCGGACGCGATGGGAATCGCCGGCCGTGTCCATGCACTCGGCACGAACTGGAACGTGAGCTTCGACATGGACGGCAGCTCGCGCGCGGTGCAAAGCCTCTCCCCCAGCGCCTCGTCCGCGATGGCGCTCCTCGCCGAGGTGGCGCTCCAGCCCACGTTCCCCCAGGCGGAGATCGACCGCGTGCGGCAGGACCGCCTGGCGGCGCTGCTCCAGCAGAAGGATTCGCCGCCGGAGACGGCCACCCGGGTCTTCCTCTCGTCGCTCTACGGGCCCAACCATCCGTACGGCCACACCATCCTCGGGACCGAGGCCGCGATCCAGAAAATCGGACGTGACGATCTCGTGCGCTTCCACGAGACGCAGCACACGCCGGGGAACGCGGCTCTGGTCGTGGTAGGCGACATCCGGGAATCCGACGTCCGGAAGATGGCCCAGGACCTGTTTGGCTCCTGGAAGGGTGCCACCCCCGCACCGCTGGCGCTACCGGCCGGG
>DASSLZ010000028.1:0-2567 GCA_035689165.1 Candidatus Eiseniibacteriota bacterium
ATTCGTAGGACGCGCTGGGACCCAGGTAGCCGGTCACGACCGCGGAGCTGTCGGTGGTGGTCTTGGTGAAGACGACGGCGCCCGAAGCGAGCGAGCGGAGCGTGACGGTGTAGCTGATCGCCTCGCTCTGCGGGTCGGTCGTGCCCCGCCAGCGCAGCGTGAGCGGCGTCGCGTTCACGACCGAGTTCTTGGACGGCACGAGGAGATCGAAGGGGCGTGGGAAGACCGGCGGGCCGTAGGCCGAGCTCCAGATGGCGGCGCGCACGTTGATCCGCCCCCACCCGTAGATGCTGTCGGGGGTGCCGGCGCGATCGGCGGTGGTCATGAACGCCTGCCGCACCTGCTCGACGGTCCACTCCGGATGCGCCTCGCGCACGAGCGCGGCAGACCCGCCGACGAGGGGCGTGGAGAGCGAGGTCCCGCTCGCGAGCGTGGTGGCGTTGTTGTTGCTCGCCACGGCCCAGGTGGTGCTGACCCCTTGCGCGACCACCTCCGGCTTGATGCGCCCGTCGGACGTGTTCCCGCGGCTGGAAAAGGTGGCGATGTTGTTGGAATTGTCCACCGCGCCGCACGACAGGATGCTGTCGACGTCGGCCGGGCTGTCGAGCGTGCGGCCGCCGGGCCCGGAGTTGCCCATGGCGTTGGCCACCACGATCCCGCGGCGGTGCGCCAGGATGGCGCCCTGCGCGACGACGGTGGTGTGGCCGTTCAGATCGGCCCAGGTGTAATCCACTCCTGAGTCGAAGGTGAGGTAGGCGAGCGAGGAAGAGATCACGTCGGCGCCCAGGGAGTCGGCCCACTCGGCCGCGGCGACCCAGTTGTCCTCCTCGGCGTGCGTCTCCGAGGGAACGTACTCCGTCTTCGCGAGCGCGAACGTCGCGTTGTACGCGGGGCCGATCAGGTTGTTGATCCAGTAGCCGCCCGCGACCGACCAGGTGCCGGTGCCGTGGTCCCACTGACCCGAAGCGTCGGGGGGAATCTGGTTGGCGGTCTCGCTGTCCTCCCAGACGAAATCCCACTCCGCGATCCGCTTGAGCTGGATCGTGGCGGAGTGGCTCTTGTTGAACCCGGTATCGAACATCGCGAGGATGACGCCGGCGCCGCTGTAGCCCGAGTCGTGGACCGCCGGGACGAAGATGCCATTGAGCTGCGTGAACGACAGGCCGTACCCGGACTGGTTCACAGGCTTGCTCAGGATCGTCGCGGCCCGTTCTCCTTGCGGAGCCGGCGCCGCGCCTTCCGGCCGCGGCGCTGAACCGTGCGCATCGTTTCCCGGCGCGCCTTCGATCGTGGGGCCCACCGAAACCGGCGCCACGGGGCGCGAGTACTGGAGCGGCAGGATCGCGCGCACGAACGGGAGCGCCGCGAGCCGGCGCGCCTCCCCCTCGTCCGCCATCACGCTCACCGCGTTCATCCACTTGGAGACGTGCCGCACGCGGGCCCCCGTGGCGGCAACCGCGTCGACGTAGCGGCCCGGCACCGGAACGTCGTCGAAATCGGGCGCGTACCGCCCGCCCTGCTCCTTGGCGCGGCGGGCCCGGGCGCGCTCGGTGAGCCGCGCGCCGGCGTCGCGCACGGCCGCGCCGAACGAGCGCTCGTCGAAGATCCCCTTGTCGGTGAACACGACCCAGAGCGCGGGGCGCCCCTCGACGGCGATCCGTGCGAGCGCCGAGGCGCTCAGCACCGGCGCCATGCGTGGCGCGGGGGACGTGAAGCGGGAGCTCCGCTCGATGGCGTCCGCGCGTGCCGCCTTGGCCCGGGCATCGGGCGCGGGAGCGGGGGCGGCCGAAGCGCCGGCGAACGGCGAGGCCAGAAGGGCGAAAAGCACGAGGCCGCCGAGGGCGGCCTCGAACGGCCTGGAACACGGGGAAACCCGGGCTAACGTGACGCGGAGCCGGCGGTGCGAGGCAAGGCGAAGATCCATTCGTGTCGTGCTCCCCGGCCGGCTAGGCGGATGCCATCGCTTCCCGGTCCGCCTTGGCTTGCGCGATCACCTTGTCGGCGAGCTCGCGCGGGATCTCCTCGTAGTGGCTGAACTTGGTGTGGAACGAAGCGCGCCCCTGCGTGAGGGAGCGCAGGTGCGTCGAGTACTTGTACAGCTCGGCCTGCGGCACGTGCGCCCGGATCTGGTCGTAGCGCGTCTCCGAGTCCATGCCGAGGATCTTTCCTCTCTTGGATGACAGATCCCCCGTGACGGCTCCGACGAAATCCTTGGGAACCCGCACCGTGATCTCCACGATCGGCTCGAGCAGCACCGGGCCGGCGTCCCGCACCCCCTCACGGAAGGCCAGCGCGCCCGCGATCTTGAAGGCCATTTCCGACGAGTCCACCGTGTGGTAGGAGCCGTCGTACAACGCGGCGCGGAAGTCCACGACCGGGTAGCCGGCCAGCACCCCCTCGTGCATCGCCTCGACGATCCCCTTCTCCACGGCGGGGATGAAGTTGCGCGGAACGGAGCCGCCCACGATCTCGTCCACGAACTCGAACCCGCTCCCGGGCTTCAGCGGCTCGAAGCGCACATGGACGTCGCCGAACTGGCCGCGCCCGCCCGTCTGCTTCTTGTAGCG
>DASSLZ010000029.1:0-2698 GCA_035689165.1 Candidatus Eiseniibacteriota bacterium
GCGCCACCATCGTGAAGCTCCCGGTCCACATGGACGACGGGACGTTCCGCGTCTTCACCGGGTACCGGGTGCAGCATTCGATCATCCGCGGCCCGGCCAAGGGCGGGATCCGCTACCACCCCGACGTCACGCTGGAAGAGGTCATGGCGCTCGCCGCATGGATGACCTGGAAGTGCGCGGTCGTCGGCATTCCCTTCGGCGGCGGCAAGGGGGGGATCCAGTGCGATCCCTCGAAGATGTCCATGGGCGAGCTGGAGCGTCTCACGCGGCGCTACACCGCCGACATGATCGACGTGATCGGGCCCGAGTCGGACGTTCCCGCCCCCGACGTGAACACCGGCGAACAGACCATGGCCTGGATCATGGACACGTACTCGATGCACGCCCGCCACACCGTGACGTCGGTGGTCACCGGAAAGCCGCTCGCGCTGGGCGGCTCGGCCGGGCGGCGCGAGGCGACCGGGCGCGGGGTGCTCTTCTGCGTCCGCGAGGCGGCGAAGCGGATCGGGCTTTCCTTGAAGGGCGCCAAAGTCGTCGTGCAGGGGTTCGGCAACGTCGGCTCGGTGGCGGCGGACCTGCTGGCGAAGGATGGCGCGAAGATCGTCGCGGTCAGCGACGTGCACGGCGGGGTGCAGAATCCGAACGGGCTCGACATGGCCGCCCTCTTCAAGCATCTCGGCGAGAAGAAGACCGTGGCCGGGTTCTCCGGCGGAAAGCCGGTCCAGGGAAAAGCGATCCTCGAGGTCCCCTGCGACATCCTGATTCCCGCGGCGCTGGAGAATCAGATCACCCACGCCAACGCGGGCAAGGTCAAGGCGCGGATCATCGCCGAGGGAGCGAACGGCCCCACGACGACGCGCGCCGACAAGATCCTGAACAAGGCGGGCGTCCTGGTCGTGCCCGACATCCTCGCCAACAGCGGCGGCGTGACCGTCTCCTACTTCGAATGGGTCCAGGACCGGCAGGGCCTCTTCTGGCGAGAGCAGGAAGTGAACGATCGCCTCGAGCACATCATGGTGCAGTCCTTCCACGATGTCGCGGCCATGGCGGACGAGCACAAGGTGTCGTTCCGGGTAGCGGCGTTCATGCTGGCGATCAAGCGGGTGGTGGACGCGATTCAGTTGCGCGGGGTGTATGCCTAACCCGCGTCGCTTGCGACGCGGAAAGCAGCATGCGCGCTAAAAGGCGCCCCTTCATGAGGTGACGATGCCGTTACGAGGCGGCTCTTTCGCGCGGCGAAGCAGTGTCCCACGCGAATGACGTCTGTCGCCGATTTCACCGCCGCTGGCGCGTGTGAAACTCGCGACACTTGTCGCTCAAATTGGCCCGGCCTCGAGTGAGTTCAACGAGATGATTCGAGCTGCTCAACGAGATGAGGTGAGCAGTTCTGCGGAATGACATGAAGCGGTCCTACGAAACGACACCCTCCTCGTAGATAAGTCTCCCCTTCGCGAGAACTGCCCTCGCGCCAAACGGCACGGGATAGTTCCTGCTCCCATGCCCCGCGCATAGCCCCGACCACGCGGGGATCTCCAGCGGCTTCAGGTGATCGGTCAGCACCTGGCGGAGGCGCAGCTCGCGGTACCCCTTTCGCGGGAGGCAGCGGGTGAAGTCGCCGAGGACGATGCCGCGCACTCCCTTCAGCCACTTCCCCTCGGTCAGCGCGCAGAGCATCCCGTCCACCTTGTACGGCGGCTCGTTCACTTCCTCCAAGAACAGAATGCATCCGCGCAGCACGGGCAGGTGACCCGCGGCCGCCGCGTAGTGGACGAGCGCCAGGTTTCCTCCCATCACGCAACCCCGCGCGGTGCCTGAAGCGCCGTCCACGCGGCGTGGCACCGCGAACGTGCGCACCCGCTCCGAGGGCATCGGCTGGGTCAGCCAGGCGAGAAGGCGCGCGACCTCGGTTCCCCGCCGCGCGCCCAGTCCATGCAAGTTCGGACCGTGCAGCGTGCGCACGCCGGCGTGGCGCGCGATCCCCAGGTGCAGGAAGGTAGCGTCGGAGAATCCGGCGAAGAGCTTGGGATCGCGGCGCAGCGCGCCCCAGTCGACGCCGGAGGCGAGCCGCATGGCGCCGTAACCGCCGCGCGCCATGAGGACGCATCGGATGTCGGGGTCGCGGAACATTCGGTTCAGGTCGTCCAGCCGCGCCCGATCGGAGCCGGCCAAGTGGCCGCGGCGGTCGCGCACGTGCTTGCCGAACACGATCCGGAAGCCCGCCTCCTCGAGGACACGCGCTCCGGAGACGAGCGCGCGCGGCAGCACCGGCCCCGAGGGCGCGACGACGCCGATCCGGTCCCCCGGACGGAGCCTCGGCGGGGCGATCGCCTTCAACGCGGAATGCGGGGCGGCGGCGAGCCCGTCATCCCGCTCGCTTCCCCTCCCCGTCGGGCCAGCATTCCCACCAAGCGCTCCTCCAGCTGCTTCCCCAATGCCGTGCTTCCCCGATTGCCGTTCGTGATCACGGCGAACGCGATCCGCTCGCCCGACGCGGAGGTCACGTACCCCGAAAGGCTGCTCACGTTGGTCAGCGTCCCCGTCTTCGCGCGCAGGTTGGCCCCCGGATCGAGGCCCGGAAACCGCCGCTTCAGGGTGCCGTTCTCCCCGGGGCCGGCCAGCCCCTCGCGAAACGGAGCCGCCAGCGTCGAGTCCCGGTCCATCGCGACGAGCCACGCCGCCAGGGCGCGCGCGGTGGCGA
>DASSLZ010000030.1:0-25872 GCA_035689165.1 Candidatus Eiseniibacteriota bacterium
GTTCTTTCGAATCGGCGTCGCGCCCGATCAGAATGTTCGGCGGTGCGGCCCCACGTGTCACTCGCTCAACCCCCGTCATCGGATCGACCGTGGACGACACAAGAATAGCCGTGACGTGCCGAAAGTTCGCGTTCGATGTTCTCGAATGCATCCTGGGCAGGAATCATGACGACCGTGTCTCGCGGCAAGTTCCTTCGCTGCGAAGCGTCCGGTGCCGTAAGGCCCCAATTCTAGCAGCCTTGCGGGCTCGGCCTTTTCCCACATGCGCCTTTCCCTAAAGGACACACTCGGGGCGAAGGCGATACGGTGACTGAGTCTGCGTTCGTCGCGCTTCGACTAGAAGCCTATGCGTTTGCAGGGAGCCAGAGAGGACGAGAACGCATTGGTTCGACAAACGCGAGAGCCCCGGCGCATCGCTGCACCGGGGCCCCTCTCTATTCTTCTGCCGCGGTCTCTAGGCGCGCGGCCCGTGTCTGGCTCCTGAGGTAGGATTCGAACCTACAACCCTCCGGTTAACAGCCGGATGCTCTACCATTGAGCTACTCAGGAATGGAACGGCAACTGCTTGTCCTGCAATGACCTCCGCGCCGAGCGGCCGCACACACTGCATCGACCCGGAGCCGAATAGTCTACCTCATCGAGCGTTCGGCCGCAACCGGCTCCCCGATCACGACCCTCACGCGGTGCACCTTCCCGTCGTCCTTCAGCGGGATCGCCGCGGGGTCGACACCCTGCCCGTCCAGTTCGGCCTCCGCGACGCCGCAGCAGCGGTGTTCGGGATTCTGGACCTCGATCTCGTATTTCGCGCCGCCCAAGCGGACCGTGACCGAGAACCCGGGCCAGGCGGCGGGGATGCACGGCTTCACCGAGAGGAACGCGCCGCGGCGCTCCACGCCCAGGATCGACTCGAGCCCCGCGCGATACATCCAGCTGGCCGAACCGGTGTACCACGTCCATCCGCCGCGCCCGACGTGGGCCGGATGGGTGTAGACGTCGGCCGCGACCACGTAGGGCTCGACCTTGTAGCGTGCGACGTCCCCCTCCGACCGCGTGTGGTTGATCGGATTCAACAGGTGGAACAGCTCGACCGCCTCGTCGCCGCTCCCCATGGCCGCCACGGCCATCACGACCCAGACGGCGGCGTGCGTGTACTGGCCGCCGTTCTCGCGGACGCCGGGGATGTATCCCTTGATGTAGCCGGGATCCAGCCGGGACGCGTCGAAGGGGGGCGTGAGGAGCATGACGACGCTGGCATCGCGCCGGATCAGATGGCTCCGCACGGAATCCATCGCGCGCTCGGCGCGCGCGGGAGGCGCCACGCCGGAGAGCAGGGCCCAGGACTGGCAGATCGAATCGATCCGGCACTCGTCGTTCTGGGCCGAGCCGAGCGGCGTGCCGTCGTCGAAGTAGGCGCGCCGGTACCACTCGCCGTCCCACGCCTGCTCCATCATGCTGGCGATCCGGCCGGCCTCGCCGCGGTAGCGCGCGGCGCGATCGGGGTCGCCGCGCGTCTCGGCGAGAGCGGCGAACTCGCGGAGGATCATGGCCAGGAACCATCCGAGCCAGACGCTCTCCCCGTGGCCCAGCCGCCCGACGCGGTTCATGCCGTCGTTCCAATCGCCGTCGCCGATCAGCGGCAGCCCGTGCGGGCCGGAGGTCAGGCTGCACTCGATCGCCCGCACGCAATGTTCGTACAGCGTCCCATCCTGGGCGGACGTCTGCGGCCGGCCATACGCTTCGTGTTCTTCCGGACCGAGCGGCGGCGCCTCCAGGAACGGAATCCGCTCCTCCAGCACGCTCGCGTCGCCCACCGACTTGAGATAGCGCAACACGACGAAGGGCAGCCACAGCCGGTCGTCCGAGCAGCGCGTCCGGACCCCTACCCCCGAATTCGGGTGCCACCAGTGCTGAACGTCCCCCTCCACGAACTGCCGCCCCGCGGCCCGGAGCACGTGCTCGCGGAACAGGGCCGGATCGGCGAACGGCAGCGCCATGACGTCCTGGAGCTGGTCGCGGAATCCGTAGGCGCCGCCGGGCTGATAGAACGCCGTCCGCGCCCAGATGCGGCTGGAGACCGACTCGTAGAGCAGCCAGCGGTTCATGATCAGGTCGAAGGAGTCGTCCGGGGTGCGCACCTGGACGGCTCCGAGCATCCCATCCCAGAACTCTTCGACTTCCTGGAGGGCCGAGAGCGCGGCCGGCACCGATCCGAAGCGGCGCGCCATCGCGAGCGCCTCGTCCTTGTCCGCGCCCTCCCCGAGCAGCAGGATGACCTGCTTCGTCTCTCCCGGCTCCAGGTCCAGCGAGACCTGGAGCGCGGCGCACGCATCGAGCCCCGCGCCGAACGCATTCGACAGCTCCTCGCGTTCGAGCGCGGCGGGGCGTGCGACGGAGCCGTTCCGGCCGAGGAACTCGGTCCGATCGCCGCTCGCCGAGCGCACCGGAACGCCGGCATGCGCGAAGGCGACGCGCCCGCGGAAATCCTGGTTGTAGGGATTCTCGGCCAGCACCGTGGCGGTGGCCGGATCGAACTCGGTGCGGACGTGCACCTGCTCCCGTTCGCGCGGCGGGCCGAGGCGCCACTCCTGGTAGCCGAACACGCTCACGCGCCGCGCGCGCTTGGTCTGGTTCGCCAGCGTGAGCAGCGCGAACCGGACCGGCTCGGAGCGGTGGACGAACACCGCCAGCTCGTGACGGATGCCGCGTTCGCGATGGACGTAGCGGGTCACGCCCACGCCGTGGCGCACCAGCCATCGGCCCGCGTCGTCCCGGCGGCGCATCGGGCCGGGTGTGGCGCCCCATGCGGCCCCGCTCTCGTCGTCGCGCAGGTAGATCGCCTCGCCGGTCGCTTCGGTCGCCGGATCGTTGGCGAAGGGCGTGAGCCGGTTCTCGCGGCTGTTCTCCGACCACGTATAGGAGAGTCCGGCCGCGGTCACGACCGAACCGAATCGCGGATTGGCGAGCACGTTCGCCCAGGGAAGCGGCGTCTCGTCGGCGCCGTTCAGCACGACGGCGTATTCCTGGCCGTCGAGCGTGAAGCCGCCGCGACCGTTCCAGAGCAGGAGCTCGGGGACTTCGATGTCCTCCGAAACTTCTTCGCCTCCGGAGGCCGCCCCCCCACCCTCGATCGCCAGCGCCGGCGGCCAGACCGGATCGGGGTAGGCCCGATTGAGCTGATCCTCGAGACTCCCCGCGTCGCCGCGGAGGACCGCACGCGCGACGGCGGCGAGCAGGGTCCGGTCGGCCTCCCCCATCCCATCGCCGGTGAGAAGGAACGCCCCGCCGGGCTTGTCCTTCCACGCGGCCCAGGGCCCGCTGTCGAGAAGCCCGTTCAGCTGCTCGTGGATCTCGTTTCGATAGCTGACCGGGTGGTCGTTCAGGATCAGGAGGTCGGCGACCAGCCCCTTCAGGCGCCAATAGTCCTGGGCGCGGAGCACCTGGCTCACGAGCCCGATGTCGTCGGGCTCGAGCACGCGGACGAGGAGGATGGGATTGTCCCCGGAGATGCCGTGCCCCCAGAGGCCGGGCTGGCCGAGTACGTTCCGCGCCAGGATGTCCGCGGCCGGCCCGAGCGAGCGGTCCACGCCAAAGACGCGCGAGGCGAGCCGCTCGTAGAGCTGCGCCTCCTCGACCCGGATGCCGAGGTGGCGGAGCGAGATGGAGAGGTGGGTCGCCGCCAGGGCGAACGTGCGCGCCGCCGAGTTCGGATCCGCGTATTTCATGCAGAGCGCGACGGCGGCGTCGCGGTCGGAGGCGACGCCGGTCGCGAAGGACAGGCGCGCGAAGGCTCCCGGCGCGAGCCGGATGCGCTGCCGAAGGCTCAGGATGGGATCGAGCGTGGCGCCCACGGTGCCCGAGAGGGCCCGGCCGTCCAGCGCGATCGGATCGTCCGTGCCGCGGCCGCGGCCCAGGAACCGCACGCGGTCGGTCTCCCATTCCACGGCGCTCTGCATCCGGCCTTCCATGCTGAGCACGTGGACCGCCCACGCGCGCGGATCGTCCGACGAGCGGGGGCGCCGGGAGCAGAGGAGCGACGCCGTCTCCGGCCGGCACTCGGTCTCCAAGAAAAGCTTCCCGAACACGGGATGGGCCAGGTCGTCGGCCTGCGGCGCGAGCACCACCTCGTCGTAGCTCGTGACCTCGATCTCGCGCAGGTAGGGGCTTCGGTTCGTCAGGGAGAGCCGCCGGACCTCGACGTCGTCCTCGGCCGAGACCGCGATCTCCAGCTTGGACTGGATCGCCTCCAGGCGCTGCTCGATGACGACCCGGTCGGGGAGGAACGTGGCCCGGTATTCGTCCGGCTCGCGGCGGATCGGCTGATACGCGGCCGACCACACGGCCCCGCTCCGCACGTCGCGGAGATAGAGGCACTGGCTGGCCGGATCCAGGGTCGAGTCCTCGCGGCGCCGCGTGACCGTGATGCCACGGCAGGAGCTGCTCCCGCCCCCCGAATTGCTCACGGTGGCGACATAGCGGCCGTTCGAGAGGAAGGCCGTATGCGGATAACGGGTATGCGGCGTGCGGAAGCGGCGCGGCAGCATCGGGAGGACCGGAACCGCAAGGTGCGTCATCTCGACCGGCCGGGGCCGCGTCACGGGGACGAAGCGCGGGACCCGCTCTTGAAGGAGGAGCTCGGTCGCCTGGACGCGCGCTTCGCTGTGGAAGCGGCTCACCATCGGATCGTGGAGCACCGCGTTCGACAGCGCCACCACCGACATTCCCTGGTGATGCGCGAAGTACGCCTGGACCACGGCCGGCTTCGGGTGGCCATCGGCCCGGGCGACCGGTTTCCCGTCTCCCTCCTCCGCCTCGCGCGGCGTGTAATCGATCGCTTCGTAGAAGCCGAACGCTCCCTCGGCGCCCTCCCGTGTCAGGCGCCTCAGATTGGCGGCCGCCTCGACGGGATCGACCATCGCGGCGAGCGCGGTGGCGTAGGGAGCGATGACCAGCTCTTCGGAGAGTCCGCGCTTCAGCCCCAGCTCGGGCACGCCGAACGCCTTGTACTGGTAGTTGCCGTGCCGGTCCACCTCGTTGAACGCGGATTCGGAGATCCCCCACGGCACGCCGCGCATCCGCCCGTACTGGATCTGGGCGCGCACCGCGGAGTCGGACGATCGCTGGAGTAACGTGTCGGGATAGTTGCGCATCAGGAGGAGGGGCATCAGGTACTCGAACATCGACCCGCTCCAGGAGACCAGGGTGGGCACGCCGGCGATGCCGACGAGCGCGCGGCCCAGCTGGAACCAGTGCTCCGGAGGCACGTCTCCCTTCGCGATCGCCACGAAGCTCGCGAGACGCGCTTCGGAGGCCAGGAGGTCGTAATAGGAGACGTCCAGGCGCCCCGGCCCCTCCATGTCGGCCAGACGGTAGCCGATCGAGAAGATGCGGCGGTCCCGGTCGTAGAGGAATCGGAAGTCCATCTCGTCGGCCAGCGCCTCGGCGCGAGCCGCGAGCGCTGCCCGCCGCTCCCGCCACGACTCGGGCAGATCCCCCGCCTTCGGATGACGCAGGAGCCGGACGAGCGTCTCGCCCCAGAAAGCGGCCTCCTCCGCTTCCGGTCCCTCGAGGCGATCGAGATCGGCGACCTCGAGCGCCTGCGCCAGCGCGCGCCCCGCGCCGTCCAGGCGCGGCGAGTCGGGACGGGCGGCGAAGCGGCGCACCTCGTACGCCTCCACCTCGCGAAGCGCGGGCCGGAGCCGCTCGCGGATCGACTCGGCGGACGCCTCGGGCAGGATCCGATCCAGGCTCTGTCGCAGAAGGGCCAGCGTGTCGGCGACGGCGGCGGCGTGCCGGAATCCTTCCGCGGGCGCCGGCTCCAGCCGCCGAAGACCCGCCGCGAGCGCCATGAGCGAGCCGGCGAGATTCGCGCTGTCCACGGTGGAGACGTAACGCGGCTGGAGCGGTGCGAGGCTCAGGGTGTCGTACCAGTTCAGCAGATGCCCTTCGTGCTTCTCCAGCCCGTCCAGCGTGTTCAGGATCCGCTCCACCCGGTCGAGCACCTCGGGCGCGCCGATGAAGCCCAGGTCGCGGGCCGCGAGCGTGGCGAGGAGCGCCATGCCGATGTTGGTCGGCGACGTGCGATGGGCCACCTTCCGGTCCGGCGTCTCCTGGACGTTGTCGGGCGGAAGCCAGTGGTCCTCCTCGCCCGCGAACGTATCGAAGTAGCGCCAGGTGTTACGCGCGATGCGGCGGAGCTCGACCCGGTCATGCGGCTCGAGCGCGACCACGCGGCTTCGCGCCGGAAGACTGAGCCAGTAGGCGATGAGCGGCGAGACGAGCCAGAGACTGAGCAGCGGGAGCGCGGCGCCGAGCGCCTCGATCCGAAACGCGACCGTCGCAACCAGGATCAGGACCGCCACGGCGGGGCCGGCCCACATGCCGTTGGCGAACGCGACCAGCTGGTCCTTTCCCGAGAGGCCGGCGGAGCGCGCGGCGGCGGTGGCCGCGGTCTCCCACTCCAGCATCTTCCGCCGCGTGAAGAAGAGCCGCACCAGCGTGACCGCGATGGCGTGGAGCATCTCGTACGACTGGTAGGCGAGCAGGGTGATGTCCAGGAACACCTGGGCGCCCGCCGTCTGGAACTCCTCGCCCAGGTCGCGGAGGAAGACCGGGACCGGCTGCTGGGGCTCCGGGCCCTTCACCATGCGCACGATCTTGGAGTAGAGCGGGAAGCACATCCCCAGGATCACCGCGACCGTCCATACCCACGGGGGGCCGGGCAGCCAGGTCCAGGCCGACGCCAGGAGCGCGAGCGTCGCCGGCCCGAGGACGCTGCGGCGCAGATTGTCGAGGATCTTCCAGCGCGCGATCAGCGGCAGACGGTTCCGCTCCAGGCTGCCGCGCGTGGGCACCCAGGGGAAGAGCCACGCGAGGATCTGCCAATCGCCGCGCACCCAGCGGCGCTGGCGCCCCGCGTGCGCCAGGACGCTCGAGGGGAAGTCGTCCACCACCTCGATGTCCGATACCAGCCCGGTCCGGGCGTAGATCCCCTCGAACAGGTCGTGCGAGAGGAGCGCGTTCTCGGGAACGCGCCCCTCCAGCGCGGCCATGAACGCGTCGACGTCGTACAGCCCCTTCCCCGTGAAGATTCCCTCGCTGAACAGGTCCTGGTAAGTGTCGGAGACGGCGGTCGTGTAGATGTCGACGCCCGTGTGCCCGGCGTAGACGCGCGCGAAGAGCGATCCGGCGGCGCTCGCCATGGTGACGCTCACGCGGGGCTGGAGGATTCCGTAGCCGCGGGTCACGCGACGGAGGACCGGATCGAAGCGTGGGCGGTTCAGCGGGTGCTGGATGATGCCGATCAGCTTGCGCGCGGTCTCCCGGGGAAGCCGCGTGTCGGCATCCAGCGTGATCACGTAGCGGACCGACGTGAGGATGGAGGGGTCCCCGACCACCGCCTGGAACGACGAAGGGTGGCCGCGCAGGAGCGCATTGAACTCCTCGATCTTCCCCCGCTTCCGCTCCCAGCCCATCCAGACGCCTTCGCGCTCGTTCCAGCGCCGCGGCCGATGAAAGAGATAGAACCGGTCCCTGGCCCCGTTCCCGTACCGCGCGTTCAACGCCTCGATGCCCGAGGTGACGGCGGCGAGGACCGCGGCGTCCTCGGGGCGCTCCGGCTCGGTCGCGTCCCGGAAATCGGTGAGCAGCGCGAAGTGGATGTGGCGGTCCTCGTTCCCCAGGGCCTGCACCTCGAGGTGCTCGACGTGCGCGCGCGCGGCGGCCACGCTGCCGAGGAGGACCGGCACGACCACGATCGTGCGCGCCTCGTCCGGCACGCCGTGCTGGAGATCGAGGCGGGGGAGCCGGCGCGGGTGGGCCAGCCGGTGCACCATCCGCTGCATGAAGAGCACCGCGACGTGGCTCGCCGGAATGAGGGTCAGGAGACCGATCCACGGCAACATCGCGACCGGCGCGCCCCAGGCGCGCGACCACGCCACGGCCAGGCCGACGCCGAGCGCGGTCACCAGCGCGATCGATCCGAGGTAGAAGAGGGTACACTCGGCGAAAAGGAGGCGGCGGATCCGCTGCGCGGGCCGGGGGGTGTAGGCGACGTCGACCTCGAAGTCGCGCCGGCCGCCGCCGACCAGGTGGTAGCCCACGTGCGTCGCGGGCTCCCCTTCGCCGCGCTCCCCCGCCTGGCGCGCGCTCTCCACGGCGCGGAGCGCCACGCGCACCTGCGCCTCGCCGCTGGGCTCGGAGAGCTCCTCCACCGACTGGCGGTAGCGGTCGCGGCTCGGGAAATCCATCCGGCCATAGACCCCCGCCGGGTCGCGCCGCAGGATCTGCTCCATGAGGCTCACCTGCTCGATGGTGCGGTTCCAGTCGGTCGTGGCGACCAGCCGGAGCGCGGTGATCGAGTTCCCCATCGAGGCCTGCCCCATCGTCTGCCGCTGGTGCTCGGAGCGCAGCGCCTCGTCGAACGTGAGCCCGGCCTCGTGCAGGCGCCGGTCCAGCTCCACCCGCAGCTCTCCGACGCGCGGGCCCAGCTCCCGCATCCGCTGGACCAGCTGCACCACGAACCCGTTCGAGAGGTTGCCCGGGAGCGGAGGAATCGGATCGGTGGGGCGGATCGTCTCGAAGCGCGTGAAGTAGGCGTCGGCGTCGGCCTCGCCCTCGCGGCTCTCCATGATCTCTCCGGCCAGCCGCCGGATGTTCTCGATGAGGCAGAGCTTGAGCATGCTGGGCCAGGCCCACAGCTCGCCCAGCGTGAGCGGCGCCACCGCCTGGTAGGCGCCGATGAACTGCGTCAGACGGTGGAGGTCGAAGCGCGCGTCGCTGTGGCGGATGAACTCGAGCGCCATGGCGTGGACGCGGGCCGTGCCCGCGAGATCGCGCGAGGCGAGCTTCGGCAGCTCGAGATAGTAGCGGTGGGGAAGGTTCTTCCGGACCTCGACCGCTTCCGTCTCGACGAGATGGAAGTTGTCGAGCAGCCACTCGGCGGCGGGCACGACCGGCTCCCCGCGGCGGACGTCGTTCGCCAGCTCGCGGTAGGCGTGGCGGAGGACGCGCGCGTTCTCGTGGAGCCGGGGAAGGAGGCGGCGGGCGCGGCGGCGGGGATTTCGGGCGACGGTGTAGCTGGCGGCGAGCACGCGGGCCCGCTCCTCCAGGTGCTCGACGCTGAGGAGCTCCCCGCGCAGCGGCTCGCGGTCCGAGCCGGGTGCTCTACGGCTCGGATCGCGCCATTTTCCGAAGACCCAGATGGTGCCCATCGACCCCTTCCCGGAGGCAGCCTTTCATCGCCGCGTCTCCTAGCGCCCGAGCCGCGCCAGGGCCACCACGGCGGCCACGGCGATGCCTGCTCCGATCGTTCCACGCAGCGCGCCCACGGAGAGCCGCCGCGACACCACCGTGCCCAGCAAGACCCCGGGCACCGAGCCCAGCAGGACCCCTCCGGCCAGGACGGGGTCCACGTGACCGAGCAGCAGGTGGGTCGCGCCGCTCACGACGAGCGTCAAGAGCCCGGCCAGGAGCGCCACGGCGACAGCGCGATGCGCGTCCATCCGAAGCGGCCCCACCAGCGAGGAGACGAAGAGCGTCCCCGTGCCGATGCTGGTCAGTCCCGCGATGAACCCGACGAGCGCGCCCACGATGGCCACGCTCATGCGCCGCGGGTCCAGCGTGCGCGCCTCGGCCCGCGAGGCGTCGTCCACGAACGTCGCGTCCCACGTTCCGGCGCCCGTCGCCTCGGATGCGTCGCGCACGCGTTCCCGCTCGCCGCGTCCCGACAGCTGGCGATAGGTCTCGAAGCCGTCGGGGCCCCGCGGGACCGCCTGCGCCACCAGCACCAGCCCCACGAGCAGGAGCACGACGGCCATGATGGGCCGAAGAAGGTCGCCGCCGATCTGGCTGCTCGCCCACGCGCCGGCCATCGCCATGGGGATCGCGCCCAGCGCCATGGCGATGCCCAGGCGCCCCTCCCCGAATCGGAAGCGCCGGCGCGCCAGAACGCCGAACAGCTTCATCACGACCGCCTGGGCGGTGGCGGAGCCGACGATCAGCTTGGCGTCGAGCGTCGGAAAAGCGACCAGGAGGCCGGCGGCGATCACCGATCCAGCCCCCACGCCGGTCAGGCCCACGAGCGCACCCCCCACGAGCCCGATCAGGGCCGCGGGCAGGAGCTGGATTGGCGCCGCTCCCAACTCCATCATTCTACGCTCTTTCCGTTCCGGCGCTCGTCTCTTCCCGTCACTGCGAGCCCCTCCAGGGCATCGGGGTCGGCATGGTCGGCTCCCTCCAGGCCCACGTCCGGATGTTCCGGCGGTACCCCGCGCTGTCGAGCAGCGTGTCGTAGGAGAAGAGCGCGATCCCGTCCACGCCCATCATGCGCGCGCGCCGGATCTTCTCCGCGGCGTCGCGGGACCCCTCGTTATAGACGGCGATTCCGGCCCAAACTTGACGGTGCGTGGGAATGGACACCGCCGCGCCGATCTGGCGGGAGACGGTGGCGGTGTTGGGGCTGTACGCCATGGGGATCGCCGCGTCGATGATCCCCTCCCGCAGCCACCGGGGCCAGTCTTGGAGATAGCGGTTCAGCGCCGCGTTCTGGTCGGCGATGACCGCTGCGGTCAGCTTGATCGGCCGCCCCAGGAGATTCAGGTCCTGCCGCAGGGAGCGCACGAGATCGGTGACCTGGTCCCGCTTCCACTGGATCCACTTGAGGCGCAGGTCGGGAAGGTGATCGGCGCCGATCACCGCGAGCGTCGTCGAATCGGGGTTGTCGATCTGCAGCGGATCCACGCCGAACTGCCGCTGGAACTCGGTGCGCGTGGCGCGGTCGTAGCCGACCATCGGCTCGGGGTAGCGCACGTAGTCGAGGTGGATGCCGTCCACGGCGTACTTCGTCGCGATCTCCTTCACGATGTCCCGGAGGTGGCGCTTCACGTCGGGATTCCCGGGCGAGAGATACATCCCCTCGATCTTCTCTTCCTGGAATTCGGCGGGGACCATCTCGACCAGCCGCGTGCCGTCGGCGCGGATGGAGATCCACTCGGGGTGGGCGTTCACGACGTGCTGGGGCGAGACCGGAGGCGCGCCCGCGGACCAGACGAGGTACACGTTGATCCACGCCTGCACCTCGAGGCCGGCGGCGTGCGCCCGCTGGATCATCCGGTCCAGGGGGTCGAATCCCTCGGGAGAGCCGCCCATCGACTCGCCCAGCGGGGCCAGGTCCGACTTATAGAAGGCGTCCCCGCGGCCGCGCACCTGGGCGAGGATGGTGTTGGCGTTCATCTCGGTCGCCACCTCGACCACGCGGTCCACGCGGCCCGGGGTGGTCAGCGCGTGGCGGACGACCCAGATGGCGCGGGTCTCGAAGCCGGCCGGAGGCGCCGCCTGCGCGGCCGCCGCGACGAGCCAGGCCGCGACCCCAACGAAAAGCGCCGACGCGAGCCGCGCCGGCGCTTGAGTTCTCGTCGTCAATGACCCCCAGCCCGCCCTGCCTCCCATCACGGGCTCGCGGTGCTAATCCCCGCTCTTTCCCCGCTGACGCGCGCGCGTTCCGCCGTGCGGCGCGGACTTCGGCGCGCCGCCCTTCCGTCCCAGGCGATCGCCGCGCGAAGGCTTCGGCGCCCGCTCCTTGCGCGGAGCCCCTTCGCCCTCGCCCGCGGGCGCGGCGCCCTTCTCGGCGGCCGGCGCTTCGGCGCCTTTGGCCTGCTTCGCACCCGACTTCTTACCCTGGCCCTTCTCCGCCGCGCGCTCGGCCTTGATCCGCTCCTCGGCCTCCTTGCGCAGCCGCTCTTTCAGCTCGGGCGACTTGACCAGCTCGAGCAGCGCGGTCTGTCCCGCGTCGCCCAGCCGGCGGCCCACCTTGATGATGCGCGTGTAGCCGCCGTTCCTATCGGCGTACCAGGGCGCCACGGTGTCGAACAGCTTCCGCACCACGTCGTCCCCGTGCACGAACCGGGAAACGTGGCGGCGCGCGGCGACGTCGCCGCGCTTGGCGAAGGTGATCATCCGCTCGGCCATCCGGCGGGCCTCTTTCGCCTTGGCGACCGTGGTCTCGATCCGCTCGTGCTGGATGAGCGACGTCGTCAGGTTGCGCAGGAGCGCCTTCCGGTGCTCGCGCGTGCGGCTCAGCTTGCGATGGTCTTTGCGATGACGCATGGCTTCCTTCGTCCTATTCGGTTACGGGCGGGCTAAAGAACAGGAGTTCCGCGGGGCTGCGGCCCCGCGGATCATGCCGCTTCGATCTTCTCGCCCAGCTTGTACTTCGACACGTCCATGCCGAAGCCCAGGTTCATGCTCTGGAGAATGTCGGCGATCTCCTTGAGCGACTTCCGGCCGAAGTTCCGGTACTTGAGCATCTCACCCTCGGACTTCTGGACCAGGTCGCCAATGGTCTTGATGTTCGCGGCCTTCAGGCAGTTCGACGAGCGCACGGACAGCTCCAGCTCTTCCACGCTCCGCTCGAGCAGGGCCTTGATGCGCAGGAACTCCTCGTCGACCTCTTCCTCCTGCTCGACTTCGATCTCCTCTTCGAAGTGCACGAAGAGGGCGAAGTGGTCCTTGAGGATCTTGGCGCCGTAGGCCAGCGCGTCCGAAGGGATCACGCTGCCGTCGGTCCAGATCTCCAGGGTCAGCTTGTCGTAGTCGATGCGCTGCCCGATCCGGGTGTTCTCCACCTCGAAGTTCACCTTGGTCACGGGCGAGTACATGGAGTCGGTGGGCAGCACGCCGATCGGCCGGTCCTGATTGGCCTGGTTCTCGGCCGAGACGTACCCGCGTCCGGCGCCGATCTCGATCTCCCCGCGGAACTCGCCGTCCTTGTTCAGGGTGGCGATGTGCAGCTCGGGATTCAGGATCTCGACGTCCGCGTCCACCTTGAGATCCGCCGCCGTCACCTCGGACTTCCCGCGCACCTCGATCATGCCCATCTTGGGCGCGTCGCCGTGCAGCTTGAAGCGGATCTGCTTCAGGTTCAAAAGGACTTCAGGGATGTCTTCCTTGACGCCCGGAAGGGTCGAGAACTCGTGCTGCACGCCGTCGATCTTGACGGCGGAGACCGCCGCGCCGGGCAAGGACGACAGGAGCACGCGACGGAGCGCGTTCCCCAGCGTCACGCCGAAGCCGCGCTCGAGCGGCTCGATCCAGAACTTGCCGTAGCGATTGGTCGAGTTCTTGTCGTCCATCTCGACGTTCTTGGGCATCTGAAGATTCTTCCACTTCATTTCTCTATCCTCCGGGGCCCGGGGGCTACTTCGAGTACAACTCGACGATGAGCGACTCGGAGATCTTGGTCGGAATGTTGCCACGCGTCGGGTACTCGAGCATCCGGCCCGACAACTTCTCGGCGTCCAGCGTCAGCCAGCTCAGCATGTCGCGCGATTTGTTCGCCTCCAGCGAGGACTGGATGGCGACCAGGTCCTTGCTGCCCTGGCGCACGCGGATCTCGTCGCCCACGCGCACCGAGAAGGAGGGCACATCCACCGTACGGCCGTTCACCTCGATGTGGCGGTGGCGGACCAGCTGGCGGGCCGCCGTGCGTGACGGGGCGAATCCCAGCCGGTAGACGAGATTGTCGAGACGACGCTCCAGCAAGAGCAGCAGGTTCTCGCCGGTGACGCCCTTCTGGCGCTCCGCCTTCTCGAAATAGTTGCGGAACTGCGCCTCGAGGATCCGGTAGATCCGCCGGGCCTTCTGCTTCATCCGGAGCTGCTGGCCGTAGTTCGTCTCCTTGGAGCGGCGGTCCTTGCCGTGCTCTCCGGGGGCGTACGCGCGGCGCTCGATGGCGCACTTCTCCGTGTAGCAGCGGGACCCTTTCAGGAACAGCTTCTCACCTTCCCGGCGGCACTGCCGGCACTTGTCACCGTGATACGTCGCCATAATGAAGCGGTACCTCCCGTTTAGACGCGCCGCCGCTTCGGCGGGCGACAACCGTTGTGCGGAATCGGGGTGACGTCCTTGATGGCCGAGATCTCGAGCCCGGCCGCCTGGAGCGACCGGATGGCCGCTTCACGGCCAGCGCCCGGTCCCTTCACCCAGACTTCCACCTTCTTCAGACCCAGCGAGACGGCTTCCTTGGTCGCGGACTCGGCCGCGATCTGCGCCGCGAAGGGGGTGCTCTTGCGCGACCCCTTGAACCCCACCTTGCCGGCGCTGGCCCAGGCCACGGTGTGGCCGTCCATGTCGGAGATGGTCACGATGGTGTTGTTGAACGTCGACTGGACGTGGGCGATGCCGTTGATGCCGACCTTCCGCTCACGCTTCTTCTTGGGCTTCGGGGTGGTGCTGGCTGCTTCCGCCACTCAGTTCTCCTTAGGCTGCCGGCTTCGCCGGCGCGGGCTTCTTTGCGGCCACCGTCTTGCGCATGGCGCCCGCGGTCTTCTTCGGTCCCTTCCGCGTCCGCGCGTTCGTGCGGGTGCGCTGCCCGCGCGCGGGAAGGTTCTTGCGATGACGCAGGCCGCGGTAGCTGCCGATGTCCATGAGCCGCTTGATGGACATGGCGACCTCGCTCCGGCGCGCGCCCTCGACCTTGAACTGGGATTCGATCACCTGGCGGAGACGGCCCGTCTCCTCGTCGGTGAGGCTCTTCACGCGCGTGGCCGGATTCACGCCGGTGATGGCGAGGATCTTCCGCGCGGCGGAATTCCCGATGCCGAAAATGTACGTCAGGCCGATGTCGATTCGCTTGTCGTTCGGGAGATCCACCCCCGCGATACGTGCCAACGCGTGCCTCCTCGTGATCCCGCGGCGCCCGGGGCTAGCCCTGGCGCTGCTTGTGACGCGGGTTCTTGCAGATGATCCGGACGACGCCCTTCCGCCGGACGACCTTGCAGTTGTCGCAGATCTTGGTGACCGATGCCTTGACCTTCATGACCCGTTCCCTTCCGCGCGGCCGCCGACGGCCCGCTGCCCGCTATTTGTACCGGTAGACGATGCGGCCCCGCGACAGGTCGTAGGGCGACAGCTCCACCGTCACCTTGTCCCCGGGCAGGATCTTGATGAAGTTCATCCGCATCTTGCCCGAGATATGCGCCAGGACGCGGTGCCCGTTCTCCAGCTCCACCCGGAACATCGCGTTCGGGAGGGGCTCGACGACGGTCCCTTCGACCTGGACTCCTTCTTCCTTCGGCATTAGTCCGCCTCGATCTTGGAGAGGATGATGGGACCCTCCTCCCCGATGGCGACCGTGTGCTCGAAGTGCGCCGACAGGCTCTTGTCCGCGCTCACCACCGTCCATTGATCGGCCAGCGTGACCACGTCCGCACCGCCGAGGTTCACCATCGGCTCGATGGCGAGCACCATCCCGGTCCGAAGCCTGGGCCCCTCGCCGGGACGACCGTAGTTCGGGACCTGCGGTTCCTCGTGCAGCTCCCGTCCCACGCCGTGCCCCACCAGGGCCCGCACCACGCTGTAGCCGCTGCGCTTCACCTCGCGCTCGATAGCCGAGGAGATGTCCGAAACGCGCCCGCCGGGCCGCGCCTGATCGATGCCTTCGTACAGCGATCGCTCCGTGGCTTCCAGCAGGCGCTGGGCGGCCTCGCTGACGGCGCCGACGGCGAACGTTCGCGCGGCATCGCCGTAGAACCCCGCCTTCTTCACGCCGATGTCCAACGACACGACGTCGCCTTCCTTCACCACGCGCTTCCCGCTCGGGATTCCGTGAACGACCTCCTCGTTGATCGAGGCGCAGATGCTGGCCGGGTACCCGCGGTACCCCTTGAACGCCGGCTCACCGCCCTGGCTGCGGATGTACTCCTCGGCGATCCGGTCCAGCTCCTGCGTCGTGATCCCGGGCCGCACCTCTTTGCCCAGGAGCAGGAGGCACCGGCCCACGATCTGGGCGCTCTCCCGGATCTTCTCCATCTCTTCCGGAGTGTTGATCCGGATGCGCTCGGCCATCGTCGTGCCGCTCAGGCGGCGACCTTTCCCAGGGCGCGCTGCACCGCCTCGTAGACCTGGTCGGGCGAGCCGGACGCGTCCACGTTCCGGAGCGCGCCGAGCCGCTCGTAATAGACGACGAGCGGCGCCGTCTCCCGCTCGTACACCTCGAGCCGCGCCCGCACCGTCTCCGGCCGGTCGTCGGCGCGCTGCACGAGCCTCGTGCCGCACAGGTCGCACACTCCCTCGGCCTTGGGCGGCAGCGTCGCCATGTTGTAGATGGCGCCGCAGCCCGGGCAGAGCCAGCGATCTTGAAGTCGCCTGACCACGGTCTCGGCCGGGACCACCAGGTTCACGACCCGGTCGACCCGCTTCGCCCCCAGGAGCGCCGCGAGCCCGTCGGCCTGCGCGGTCGTCCGCGGAAAGCCGTCGAGCACGAACCCGTTGGCCGCGTCCTTCTGGGCCAGCCGCGTCTCGATGATGCCGAGGACGGTGGCGTCGGCCACGAGCCGCCCCGCCTTCACGTCCCCCTGCGCCGCCTGCCCCAGCCGCGTCCCCTCGGCGATCGCCTCCCGGAGGATGTCCCCCGTGGCGATCAGCGGCACGCCCAAGGATGCGGCCAGCCGCTTGCCATGCGTTCCCTTACCGCTCCCCGGAGGGCCGAGGAGCACCACCCTCATCGGCGACCCCGCAGCCGCCCCGACGTCACGAACCCTTCGTAGTGCCGCATGATGAGGTGCGACTCGATCTGCTGCAGGGTGTCGAGCGCCACGCCCACCACGATCAGCACGCTGGTGCCGCCGAAGTAGAACGGCACGTTGAAGCGGCGGATCAGGATGTCCGGCAGCACCGCGATGAGCGCGAGGAAGATCGCGCCCGGCAGCGTGATGCGGGACAGGATCCGGTCGATGTATTCGGACGTCTTGCGGCCCGGTCGGATTCCCGGGATGAAGCCGCCGTATTTCTTCATGTTGTCCGCCATGTCCGTCGGGTTCAGGACGATGGCGGTGTAGAAGTAGGTGAAGAAGATGATCGTGAGCGAGTAGAGGACCACGTACACCCAGGTCCCGTGCGCGAACCACCCCGCCACGGCTTGGAGCGCCGCGTTCCCCGGCGCGTACAGCGCCAGCGTGCTCGGCAGCATGATCAACGACTGCGCGAAGATGATCGGGATCACGCCCGCCGTGTTCACGCGGAGCGGGATGTGCGTGCTCTGCCCGCCGTACATCTTCCTCCCGACCACGCGCTTGGCGTACTGCACCGGGATCTTCCGCTGCGCCTGGGTCATCGCCACGACCGACGCGATCACCGCCACCATCACCGCGACGATGATGACCGCGAGCCAGGGCGAGAGCGTTCCCGCTTTCAGGGCGCGCACCGAATTCACGATGTCGTTCGGGAAGCGCGCCACGATTCCGATGAAGATGATGAGCGAGATCCCGTTGCCGATCCCCCGCTCCGTGATCTGCTCGCCGAGCCACATGATGAGGATGGTCCCCGCGGTCTGCGTGATCATCGTCATCAGCCGGAAGCCCATGCCCGGGTGCGGCACGACCGACCCGCCGCCCATCGACTCGAGGAAGCGGGCGAAGGCGAACGACTGCGCCGCGGCCAGCACCACGGTGCCGACGCGCGTGTACTGCGTGATCTTCTTCCGCCCCTCTTCGCCTTCCTTCTGCAGCTTCTCGAAGTACGGCACCACCGCGCCGAGGAGCTGCATGATGATCGAGACCGAGATGTACGGCATGATCCCGAGCGCGAACACCGTCGCCTTGGCGAAGGAGCCGCCCACGAACAGGTCGTAGAGGCCGAACAGGCTGTTCGCCTGGCTGGCGAAGGCCGCCACGAGCGCCTCGCTGTTCACGCCCGGGGTCGGGATGTGCCCGCCGAACCGGTAGACGCAGAGCAGCGCGATCGTGAAGAGGAGGCGGCGCTTGAGCTCCGGAATCCGGAAGACGTTCTGCGCCTTTTCGAGCATCGACACCGTCTAGGCCCTCACCTTGCCCTGGCTCTTGTTCCCTTTGTTCCCCTTGCTGCCCCGGGCCGCCCGTCCGCTCGCGCGGGCCGCCTCGCGGCCGCCCTTCGCCTCGGCGCGCGCCGGCTTCTTCACGCCGCGCGGACGCGGCGCCTTCTTCTCGGGAAGCGTGACGCTGCCGCCGGCGGCCTCGATCTTCTCCCGGGCCGACCCGCTCACCGCGTCCACGGCCACCGTGAGCTTGAGCGACAGGTCGCCCGTGCCCAGGATCTTGACCGGAAGGTCGGAGCGGTCGATCAGCCGCTTCGCTTTCAGCGTCTCGCGGTTCACCGTCTCGCCCGCGGCGAAGCGGTCGAGGCTCTCCACGTTCACCACCTGGTGCGGCACGCGGTGGATGTTCGTGAAGCCGACCTTGGGAAGGCGGCGCTGGATCGGCATCTGGCCGCCCTCGAACCACCGCGCCACGTTGCCGCTCTTGCGCGCCCGCTGTCCCTTGTGCCCGCGTCCAGCCGTGCCGCCCAGGCCCGACGCCGGGCCGAGGCCCCGCCGCTTCCGGCGGTGCGTCGCGCCCTTCGCGGGCTTCAGGTTGCCGATGCGGAGCGTGCCTCTCCCATCGGCTCTGGATGTGGCCGCCATCACCGCCCGCCTTTCGCCTGGGCCGAGCCGTCGTGCGGCTCGACGCGAAGCAGATAGTCCACCGCCGCGATCATGCCTCGGATCTGCGGGGTGTCGTTGTGAATGACCGTGTCGTGCGGATGCCGGAGACCCAACGCGGCCAGCGTGCGCTTGTGGGTCTTCAGGCACCGGATCTTGCTCTTCACCTGCGTGATCTTAAGCTGTGCCATTGCCGTCCATGCCCTTGCGCCGAATGCCCAACAGCTCGTCCACCGTCTTTCCGCGCATCCCGGCCACCTCGCCGGCACGGCGGAGCGACTGCAGTCCCACGACCGTCGCCCGCACCACGTTGTGCGGGTTGCCCGAACCCAGCGACTTCGTGAGGATGTCCTGGATGCCGGCGGCCTCGAGCACGGCGCGGATCGCGCCGCCCGCGATGACCCCGGTTCCCGCCGTCGCCGGCTTCATCAGCACCCGGCCGGCGCCGAAGTGTCCGATCACCTCATGAGGGATCGTCGTCCGGATCATCGGCACCTCGAACATCCGCTTCTTCGCCCCCTCGCCGGCCTTCCGGATGGCGTCGGAGACTTCGTTGGCCTTCCCCAGTCCGACCCCCACCTTCCCCTTGCCGTCGCCCACGGCCACGATGGCGTTGAAGCTGAACCGCCGTCCGCCCTTCACGACCTTGGCGACGCGGTTCACGTGGATGACGCGCTCGATGAACTCGGAATCGGTCTGCTGCGGGCCTCGGCCCCGCATTCCACCTGGATGGGCCATGACTCTCCTAGAAGTGCTTTAGAAGTTGAGGCCGCCCTCGCGGGCGCCGTCCGCGACCGCTTTGACGCGGCCGTGGAAAAGGTAGCCACCGCGGTCGAAGCAGACGCGCAGGATGCCCTTTTCCTTGGCCATCGCCGCGACGTGCTTGCCGACCGCCTTACCGGCGCCGACCTTGCCCTTGGCGGACTTCACCAGCTCCGCCACCGCGCCATCGCGCGAGGAGGCCGCGAGCAGCGTGCGGCCGTTCAGGTCGTCCACCAGCTGGACGTAGATGTGATTCAGGCTGCGGTAGACGGTGAGGCGCGGCCGCTCGGCCGTGCCGGTCACCTTGCGCCGGATCCGGAGATGGCGGCGCTTCCGCCCTTCGAGTCTCGCTTTGCCCTTCATCGTTCCGTTCCGCTCCCGTGCGCCGGCTTACGCCGACTTCCCGCCGGCAGCCTTGCCCGCCTTGCGACGGATGTACTCGCCCGCGTACTTGATCCCCTTGCCCTTGTACGGCTCCGGCGGACGGTAGCCGCGGATGTTCGCCGCGACCTGCCCCACCAGGCCCTTGTCGAAGCCGCTCACGTGCAGCCGCGTCGGGTTCTCCACCGTGATGGAGATGCCGGCCGGCGGCTCGAACTCGACCGGATGGCTGAAGCCGATCTGCAGCGTCAGCTTCTTTCCGGTCATCGCGGCGCGGTAGCCGGTGCCCGTGATCTCGAGCGTCTTCGTGAAGCCCTGCGTCACCCCATGGATCATGTTCGCCAGGATGGCGCGCGTGGTCCCGTGCATCGCGAGGGCCTGCTTGCCGCCCCCGACCTGGGCCACCACGACTTCCTGCGGCTCCACGGTCACGTCCACGCCGTGGCCGAGCGCGAAGAGCATCTCGCCCTTCGGCCCCTTGACCTTGATCGAGCGCCCGTCCCGCGCCACGGTGACGCCGGAGGGGATCGGGATCGGTTTCTTTCCTACGCGCGACGGCATGACGGGCTCCTTACCAGACGCGACAGAGGTACTCGCCGCCGAGCCCCTCTTCGCGCGCCTCGAGATCGGTCATGATCCCCGACGGGGTCGAGATGAGCGCCGTGCCGAGCCCGCCCTGCACCTTGGGAATCTGGTGACGGCGGACGTACACGCGGCGCCCCGGCTTGGAGACCCGCTCCAGCCCCTGCAGCACCGGCCGCTCCTTCGCGTCGTACTTGAGATAGATGCGAAGGACGCCCTGCCGCTTGTCGTCCATCGTCTTGTAGTTGTTGATGTACTTCTCGCGCAGGAGCACCCGCACGATTTCGGCCTTCACGTTCGAGGCCGGAACGTCGCACTTCTTGTGCTTCGCCTTGCAGGCGTTGCGGATGCTGGTCAGCAGATCCGCGATCGGATCGGTTACGGACATAATCTCCCTTCGTGCGCCGCGGGGTATTCGCCGGGGACCGGGACTACCAGCTCGCCTTCACCACACCCGGAATCTGGCCGAGCAGCGCCAGCTCCCGGAAGCAGATCCGGCAGATGCCGAAGTCCCGGAGGAACGCCCGGGAACGGCCGCAACGGTGGCAGCGGTTGTATTTCCGCACCTTGAACTTGGGCTCCCGCTTCCATTTCTCGACGAGCGACTTCTTGGCCAAAACGACTCCTCCTGACGCGAGTGCGCCTAGCGCTGACGGAAGGGCATGTTCATGAGCCGCAACAGCTCCTGCCCCTCTTCGTCGTTCCGCGCCGACGTGACGAACGTGATATCCATGCCCCGGACCTTCTCGACGCGGTCGTAGTTGATCTCGGGGAAGATGATCTGTTCCGTCACGCCCAGCGTGTAGTTGCCCCGGCCGTCGAAGGAGCGCGCCGGGACCCCGCGGAAGTCGCGGATTCGCGGCAGCGCCACGTTCACCAGCCGGTCGTAGAACTCGTACATCCGCGCGCCGCGCAGCGTGACCATGCAGCCGATCGGCTGCCCCTCGCGCAGCTTGAAGTTGGCGATCGACTTCTTCGCCTTCCGCACTGAGGGACGCTGCCCGGTGATCTGGGCCAGCTCGGCCACCGCGGCGTCGAGCATCTTGATGTTCACGAGGGCGTCGCCCACGCCCATGTTCACGACGATCTTCCGGAGCCGCGGCGCCTGCATCGGGTTCGCGAAGGAGAAGCGCTTCATCAGCTCGGGGAGCACCGACTTCTCGTAGTGCTCCTTCAGGCGCGGGACGCGCGCCGGGGCCTCGGCTTCGCCGACGGCCGCGGCGGGACCGCCCGCTTCCTTGCCCTTCTTCTCCTTCTTCTTGCCGCCGCCGACCGCCTGCTTGGCGTCGCCGCCCTTGCCTTTGCCGGCGCCGTCGCCCTTGGGCTTGGCTTCCTTCTTCTTCTCGTCTTTCTCGTCGGCCATTACTGAGCTCTCACAATCGTCTCGCCGCAGCGGCCGCAGAAGCGCTCGCGCTTCCCGTCCGTGTCCGGCTTGACCGTGACCCGCACCCCCTGCTGACACTTGGGGCAGAGGTGCATGACGTTCGACACGTGGATCGGCGCCTCGCGCTCGAGGATGCCGCCCTGCCGGCCGGTGCCCCGCGGCTTGGTATGGCGCTTGATGAAGTTCACCTTCTCGACGATGACGCGGTTCTTGTCGCGCAGCACCTTGAGGATGCGGCCCGACTTGCCCCGGTCGTCGCCCGAGATCACGACCACCTGGTCGTTCCTGCGAAAGTTCGGCATCTTGGTCGGCGTTTTCATGTCAGATCACCTCAGGGGCCAGGGAGACGATCTTCATGAACTCCCGCTCCCTGAGCTCCCGCGCCACGGGGCCGAAAATGCGGGTCCCCTTGGGCTCTTTCTGGTCGTCGATCAGCACCGCGGCGTTCTGATCGAAGCGGATGTAGGACCCGTCCTTGCGGCGGACCTCCTTGCGCGTCCGGATCAGCACGGCCTTGTGCACGTCACCCTTCTTCACGGCCGCGCCCGGGAGCGCGTCCTGGATGGAGACCACGATGACGTCCCCGAGCATGCCGTAGCGCTTGCGAGTGCCGCCCAGGACCTTCACGACCCGCGCGACCCGCGCGCCCGAGTTGTCCGATATGGCGATGATGCTCCGTGGCTGTACCATGGCTCCTTCCGGCTCCTCCCGCCCCTCAGCGCTCGACGCGCTGCACGAAATCGACGAGACGCCAGCGCTTGTCCTTGCTCAGCGGACGCGTCTCCATGAAGCGGATCACGTCGCCCACCTTGCACTCGTTCTTCTCGTCGTGAACCTTGAACCGGCTGCGGCGCCGGACGTACTTGCCGTACTCCTCGTGCTTCACCAGCCGCTCGATGGTGACGACCACCGTCTTCTGCATCGAATCGCTCACGACGCGGCCGGTCATGAACTTCCGCCGTCCCCGTTCGGGGCTCGCAGCGCCTTCCATCACGACTTCTTCGCCTTTCTCTTAGCGGCCGGCTTCGACTTGGCCTTGGCCTTGGACGCGCTCGGCCGGGACTTCGCGGCCGCCTTCTTGGGCTTCGCCTTCGCCGTCTTCTTCTTCGCGCCCGCGCGCGCCTTGGGGCGCGCGGCCGGCGCGGCGCTCCGCGCCTCGCTCGGCGCAGCGCCCGTGGCTGCCACCGTCCCCGCCGCATGCCCCGCCAGCGGGCGGATGCCGCTCTTGTGCTCGGCGAGGATCGTGTGCATCCGCGCCACGTCGCGCTTCTTCTCGCGCAGCAGCAGCGGATTCTGGAGCTGGCGCATCTGGTTCCGGAAACGAAGGTGGAACAGCTCCTCCTTCAGCTCGCGGATCTTCGTGAGGATCTCGTCCTCCGTCATCTCCCGGATCTTCTCGGCCTTCAGATCGCGCATCTCAGCTCCCCGCTCCCGTCTGCCGCTCGACGAACTTCGTCTTGATCGGCAGCTTGCTCGCGCCCAGCTTCATCGCCTCGCGGGCCAGCCGCTCCTCGATACCTTCCAGCTCGAAGAGGACCCGTCCCGGCTTCACGACGGCCACCCAGAACTCGGGCGAGCCCTTTCCCTTTCCCATTCGGGTCTCGGCCGGCTTCACCGTGACCGGCTTGTCCGGAAAGATCCGGATCCACATCTTTCCGCCGCGCTTGATGTAGCGCGTGATGGCGACGCGCGCCGCCTCGATCTGGCGGTTGGTGATCCACGCGGCTTCCATGGCCTGGAGGCCGAACTCGCCGAACGCCACGGTTCCGCCCGTGTAGGCCTTGCCCTTGCGGCGGCCCCGCATCTGCTTCCGGTGCTTGACCCGCTTTGGTACGAGCATCGATCGACCCCGTTACGCGGTCCGGGCCGGAGTCGCCGGGGACGCTTCGCCCGGCTCCTTCCGTTCCAGGATCTCGCCCTTGAAGATCCACACCTTCACCCCAACCGCGCCGTAGATCGTCCGCGCCGTCGAGCGCGCGAAGTCGATGTCGGCGCGCAGCGTATGGAGCGGAACCCGCCCGTCGCGGTAGCTCTCGGTACGGGCCATTTCCGCGCCGCCCAGCCGTCCCGAACAGACGATGCGGACGCCGCCGGCGCCCGAGCGCATGGTCGAGGCGATCGCCTTCTTCATGGCGCGGCGGAAGGAGACGCGCTGCTCGAGCTGCCGGGCCACGTGCTCTCCGACCAGGGTCGCGTCCATGTCCGGCTTCTTCACCTCGTCGATGTTCAGGAAGATCTCCTTCTTCATCGTGAGGTGCTGGAGCTCGTCCCGAAGCTGATCCACCTGCTGGCCGCGCCGCCCGATCACCAGCCCCGGACGCGCCGTGGAGATGTTGATCGTCACCTTGGAGGCGGTCCGCTGGATCGCGATCCGCGAGATCCCCGCCTGCGAGAGGCGCTTCTTCAGGTAGCGCCGGATCACGATGTCCTCTTTCAGCAGCGCGGGATAGTCCTTGCGCGCGAACCACCGCGAATCCCACGTGCGGATGATCCCGAGACGCATCCCGATCGGATTGGTTTTCTGACCCACGAGCTTGGCCCCCTTATGTCCGGCCGCCGGAGGCGGTCGAGGTCTTTGCGGCGCGGCTCTTACGAGCCGGAGCCTTCTTGCGAGCAGGAGCCTTCGCACCCTCGGTGACCGCCCCTGGAGCTGCTTCTGCCGGTCGTGCCGTCCGCGCGCGCCGCGTCGGCGCCGGAACGTCCACGACGTCGCCTTCCACCACGACCAGGATGTGGCACGTGCGCTTCAAGATCGGCGTCGCGCGACCCTGCGCGCGCGGGAGGAACCGCTTCAGCGTCGGTCCCGCCTGGGCCACCGCTTCCTTCACGTGCATGTGCTCGATGTTGATCTTCCCTTCCATGGCCACGGCGTTCGCCACCGCCGACTTCATGACCTTGCCGATCACCTTGGCCACGTGCTTCGGCGTGAAGTCGAGGATCTCGGTCGCCTGATCCACGCGCTTCCCGCGAATGAGCTGCAGCACCTGGTCCGCCTTCCGCGGCGTCACCCGGATGTATCGCGCGATCGCTTTCGCCTGCATGTCCGGTCTCCTGCCCGCCCGGCTACTTCGCCGGAGCCGGCGTCGCCGCGGCCTTCTCGGACGAGCCGTGGCCGCGGAAGATCCGCGTCGCGGCGAACTCGCCCAGCTTGTGGCCGACCATGTTTTCCGTGATGTACACGGGGATGAACTTGTTCCCGTTGTGGACCGCCAGCGTGTGGCCCACGAACTCGGGCGAGATCGTGGAGCGGCGCGCCCAGGTCTTGACGACGCGGCGCTCGTTCGCCTTGTTCATGCCCTCGATCTTCTTCAAGAGCTTCGGGTCGACGAAGGGACCCTTCTTGATCGAACGACTCATGTCCTATCGCTCCTCTGGCCTTCGGCCCGTCAGCTCTTCGCTTTCCGGCGGCGCAGGATCAGCCGGTCGGAGAGCTTGGTCTTGCGCGTCTTCTTGCCCTTGGCGAGGAGGCCCCAGGGCGAGCAGGGATGCCGCCCGCCCGAGGACTTGCCTTCGCCGCCGCCCATGGGGTGGTCGACCGGGTTCATCGCCACGCCGCGGACATTGGGACGGCGTCCCATCCAGCGGGACTTGCCCGCCTTGCCGATCACGATGTTCTGATGGTCCTCGTTCCCCACCTGGCCGATCGTGCACCAGGAGCGGAGCGGAACCCGCCGCATCTCCCCCGAGGGGAGCCGGAGCGCCGCGTAATCGCCTTCCTTCGCCATCAGCTGGCAGAAGGTGCCCGCGCTGCGCGAGAGCTGGCCGCCCTTGCCGGGCACCAGCTCCACGTTGTAGATGAACGTGCCCAGCGGCACGAAGCCCAGCTCCATCGCGTTGCCCGGGCGCGGCTCGGCGTCGTTCCCCGAGAGCACCGTGTCCCCCACCTTGAGGAGCTGCGGCGCCAGGATGTAGCGCTTCTCGCCGTCCGCGTAGTGGAGCAGCGCGATGCGCGCGCTCCGGTTCGGGTCGTACTCGATGTGCGCCACCTTGGCCGGCACGCCGCGCTTGTCGCGCTTGAAGTCGATCACCCGGTAGAGCCGCTTGTGCCCGCCCCCGCGCAGCCATGCCGAGGTGTGGCCGGTATTGGCGCGGCCGCCCTTCTTCGGAAGGTGCTGCGTCAGGCCCTTCTCGGGACCCTGCCGCGTGACGTCGTCGAACGAGGCGACCGTGCGGAATCGCTGGGTCGGCGTGAGCGGCCTGAATTTACGGAGCGCCATGGCTTATACCTGCTCGAAGAGATCGATCGACTCGCCCTTCTTGAGCGTGACGACGGCCTTCTTCCAATCGGGTCGATGTCCCGCGTACCGGCCCAGCC
>DASSLZ010000031.1:0-12527 GCA_035689165.1 Candidatus Eiseniibacteriota bacterium
GCCGGGCGCGACGCGCGCGGCGGCGTCCTCGTAGCGGGCCTCCAGGCGATACAGCTCGCGCATGCCGATCGAGAGAAGGGAATCGATCGGCAGATCGATCATCTCCTCGTAGAGGAGCCGCTTCCGGAACGCATCCTCCCCGAGGACGTAGGTGCCGTGCGCGTTGGGGAGGAGGTCCTCGCGGATCCACTTCACGTAGGCCCGCGTGGCCTTCTGGGCCTCGAGCTTGGCCGCGTCGTATTCCTTCCAGAGGGCCTTGTCCTTCACCGTCGGGAAGGCGTGCGGCACGTCGTTGTCCAGATAGGCGACCAGCCCCTCCAGATCCTCCGCCGAGAAACGGGCGAGGAGCTCCGCGGGGTTCTTCACGTTGGCGCGGCCGTTGTCGAACTGCCGCGGCACCTGCCGGAGGCGCGCGATCACGGCCCTGAGGCGCGTCTTGGGAGGAGCGAAGTTGCGCGCGATCAGGTTATCGATCGACCAGCCGTAGCCGTAGGCGCCCGGGTCCTTCTCCCATTCCTTGACCTCGGTCGCGCGAAAGAGCCGCCCCTTCAGATCGCTCGCGAAGAGGTCGTAGTCGATCCGCCCGTCGGCGTCGAGCTTCGCCTTGTCGATGGTCCCGAGCTCGTCCAGCGCGCGGCGCATCGCCGCGGCCTGCGCCTCGACGGAGGCCTTCGAGGTGTTCTCGAGCTGCGTGTCGAAGTCGTGCACGCCGAGGTACGTGGCGAGCGAGGGGTTGGCGGCGAAGCGCTCCCGCGTCGACCGCTCCAGCAGCCGCTCGAACCGGACCTGCTCCGCGCCGGGCTTGCCCTTGGCTGGCTTTGCGGCCGCGGGCTCGGCGGCGCGCGCCGCCTGCGGCGCGATGAGGAGAAGGAGCAGAGCCGCGAGAGACGAGACGAACGAACGGCGGATCATGACGGGCCTCCGGAAATCGGTTGGGTGCCCGGGGCGGGCGTCCGCGGCCGGGGCTTGCTGAAGATCATCTGCGACGAGACGACGAACAGGAACACCGCGAACATCCGCGCGAGCGACCGGCCTCCGATGCTCTGCGCGAGCACCGCGCCGACCAGCCCCCCCAGCGCCCCGCCGGCGAGGAGCCCCGGAAGGAGCTTCGTCGGGAGCTTTCCCCCGCGCGCGTAGGTGGCCACGCCGACCAGCCCCACGGGCACGATCAGGAGAAGCGAGAGCCCCTGCGCGGCGTGCTGCGGCATCCGCTGCACCAGCGTGAGAACAGGGACCAGGATCGTCCCACCGCCGATCCCGAGGAGCCCGGCCAGGAACCCGACGCCAAGCCCCAATAAGAGCTCGGCCGGCCAGGGCCAGGGCATCGCCGTTCCCGCCGGAACCGGCGGCGCGACCAGGATCCGGATCGCGGTCAAGAGAATGGCCATTCCGAAGGCGCGGCGCAGCCAGAGCGCGCTCAGCCGCCCGGCGGTGCGCGCGCCCGCCACCACGCCGGGCAGCGCTCCCGCGGCGAGCAGCGCCCCCAGCCCCAGGTCCAGCCGCTCCCGCGCCAGGTACGGCACGACCGCGACCGCCGCGGTCGCGATGATGAACGCCAGCGAGACCGCCTGCGCCTCGTGCTGCGGCTCGCGCATCACATGGACCAGGAGGGGCACCAGGAGGATCCCTCCCCCCACGCCCATCATCCCGCCCAAGGCGCCGGCGGCCGCGCCGAGCGAAGCCGTCAGCAACAGCGGATGCCGTATCATGACGTTCGGATGGCTAACCTAGCACAGGCCGGCCCCAGGCTCGGCTGATGTTCTTTCTCGAGCGGCACCGGACCCGCCCGCGCGTCTACTGGACGCTCGGGTTCATCGGGGCGCTGGTGCTCGTCATCAACGGCACCGTCTTCTACTCCATCCGCACCTCCCAGGCGATGCTGGACGTGGAGCTGGGGAAGCGCCTCGAGGGCACCGCCCAGATCGCGGCCCTCCTCGTCCGGCCCGAGCAGATCCGCGCGCTCGGCGCCGCGGTTCGGGATTCGGCCGCCGCCGCGCAGGACTCGGTCACCGATTTCGTCGTCCAGATGGACGCGATCGAGGCGTCGGACAAGGTGCGCGCCGCGTGGAGCCGCCTGGCCGAGGGCGCCGAGGCGTCGAACGTCCTCCTGGTCGACCGGTCCTCCCATGTGCTCCTGCGCCTCAAGGAGCCGTTCGGCTTCGAGCGCGACGTGCTGACGCTGGACCCCGCGTCGCTCGCGACCGCGCTCATCGGCGAGCCCTCCCACTCGCCGCTCTATGAGAAGGACCGCCAGTACCTCCGATCGGGCTACGCCCCGGTGGTGGACGAGGACGGCCAGGTGCTGGGCGCCGTCGTGGTGGAGGGAGGCTCGCGCGCGTTCCGGCCGCTCGAGGCGATCCGGACGTCCCTGTTCGGGGCCGCCCTGTTCGCCTCGCTCCTCATCGTCCTGATCTGGGCGGGGTATCAGCGGACGGTGGGACACCTGAACCGGATCGAGGAGAACCTGCGCCACACCGACCTCCTCGCTTCCGTGGGGCAGGTGGCCGCGGGGGTCGCGCACGAGATCCGAAACCCTCTCGCCGTGCTCCGGGGCGCCTCCCAGCGCCTTCAGAAGTACGAAAACCTGAACCAGGCGCAGCGGGCGGAGTTATTGGCAATGATCGACGAAGAGGTGAGCCGGATGGGCACGGTGGTCCAGAACTTCCTCGATCTCTCCCGGCGACCGAAGGGAGAGACCGTGGATTTCGAGCTCCGGCCGGTGCTGGAGCGCTCCCTGGACATCCTTCGCGTGGAGCTGGACCGGTCCAAGGTATCGCTGGAATACGAGTGGGACGCCCCGGAGATGATGGTCGAGGGAGATCCTCTGGCGATGCACCACGTCTTTCTGAACCTAGCGTTGAACGCGCGCGACGTCATGAAGGACGGCGGACGGCTGCGCGTCCGGGTGCAGGGCAAGAAGGGGGAAGCCCGTATTCAGTTTGAAGATACCGGTCCCGGGGTTCCCAAGGCGATCCGGAACAAGATCTTCGAGCCGTTCTACACGACCCGGGCGACGGGGACCGGCCTGGGGCTCGCGTTCGTGGATCGGATTCTCACGGAGCACGGCGGATCGGTTACAGTTGGGAGCGCCCCGTCCGGGGGCGCCCTGTTCGAAATTCGTCTTCCGGCCGAGGCCCTGTAGCTGATGGCGCAACGCACCCTGGAACGCATCCTGGTCGCCGAGGACAAGGAGAACCTCTGCCGTCTCATCGAGGCGACCCTATCCGAAGCCGGCTACGAAGTGGCGGTCGCGCTCGGAGGCGACGCCGCCATCCACGAGCTCCAGGCCCGCCCCTTCGATCTCGTCGTCTCCGATATGCGGATGCCGGGCGCCAGCGGCGCCGAAGTCTTCCGGCATGCGCGCTCCCTGGCCGGCCAGCCCGACGTCATCCTCATGACCGCGTTCGGCGACGCGCGCGAGGCGGTCCAGATGATGAAGGAGGGGGCGGCCGACTACATCCTGAAGGACAACCTCCTGGAAGAGCTGCCGGTCCGCGTGCGCCAGGTGCTGGACCACCGGAAGCTCCGCCAGGAATCCACGGTGCTGCGCGGCCGGATCGAGAGTCTCCAGGAGCAGATCCATCTTCACCGCTTCGAGACGATCGTGGGGTCGAGCCCCGCGATTCGCGAGGCGCTGAACCTGGCGCAGCGCGTGGCGCCCACGGACGCGAGCGTCCTCCTCACGGGGGAGAGCGGCACCGGGAAGGAGGTCTACGCGCAGGCGATCCACGCGGCCAGCCATCGCTGCGAGGCTCCCTTCATCCCCGTGAACTGCGGCGCGCTCCCCGAGACCCTCCTCGAATCGGAGCTGTTCGGCCACGAGCGGGGCGCTTTCACCGGCGCCATCCGCACCAAGCCGGGCCGCTTCGAGATGGCCGACGGCGGCACGGTCTTCCTGGACGAGATCGGCGAGCTGCCCCAGAGCATCCAGGTCAAGCTGCTGCGCTTCCTCCAAGATCACATCTACGTTCGCGTCGGGGGCGAAGAGATGCGCCGCGCCGACGTGCGGATCCTGGCCGCGACGAACCGGAACCTCGAGGACATGATCCACGATGGGCGCTTCCGCGAGGATCTCTACTACCGGCTGAACGTCTTTCCGATCCGCCTCGTCCCGTTGCGGGAGCGTCGCGAGGACATCCACCCGCTCGTGAATCATTTCCTGATCCACCAGGAACGGACGCCCGACGCGCTCGCCTCGGAGGCCCTGGAATTCCTGGTGAACTACGACTACCCCGGGAACATCCGCGAGCTTCAGAACCTGATCGAGCGGGCCTGTATCCTCGCGGGGAAGGGGCCGATCCTCCGCTCCCATTTCCCGCACGACCGCCCGCGCGCCGCCCACGACGGCGCCGACCTGCTCTCGATGGGGCTCAGCCTGGATCAGATGGAGCGGAAGATGATCCTCGAAGCCCTCGAGCGGGCACAGGGGAACAAGACGAAAGCCGCTTCGCTCCTCGGCATCTCGCGCCGCGCGCTCTACTCGAGGATGGAGAGCCACGCCATCCCCATCGGCGCCGCCGAGCCCGAGCCGTCGGAACAGTAATACCGGTCGCGCCCATGTCCCTGTCGCGCCCAGGGCGCGACAGGAACCCCTAGGCCGTACGCACACACCCCTCGCATCACGTTCACACCGCTCCCGGACCGTTCCGTACAGAAGAAGGTACCTTCCCGTCCAAGAGTCCCCGCAGCGCGCCCCCACTTCCCGCGTTCGAGGTTGCGAACCCTCCCGGTAACTCCATCCTGTAAACGGGGTTTTGCACCCGTTGCGGATTCGGACGTGGTAACCCTATGCATGGCGTGCCGTTTGCATCGTTTCTTCGCGCCATGCCGGAACGAACGATGGATGCCGACCGAACAGCTCAGCCCTGACGCGAGGACCCATGCGCCGCGACCATGCCCGGATACTGCCTGCTCTTCTGGCTGCCGCGGCATTGTTCCTTCCGACGCCCTCGTCCCTCTCGGCGGGTAGCACCGACGAGCTGTACGGTCCCTTTCTCCCCTCCGCCTCTTCGTTCGGACCTGTCCCCAACACCCAGCCCCTCTCCGAGGGTGACCGCGTCGCGCGCGAGATCGTCCGCACGGACGCCATGATCGCCGGCCTCGAGGGCCGCGTGCGCCGGAGCTCCAGCGACAAGTCGCGCTCGGACCTGCGCAACGCGCGGGAGCGTCAGACCGAGGCACGCGAGGCGAGCGGGCAGAGCTTCTACGCGCGTGCCAACCGGCTCACCCTGGAGGCGCGCGCCTATCTGAAGAGCGCCCTCATCCAGGCGGGCCCGCCCGAGAGCGACCCCGAGGTCGTGGGGCGCGCCCTCGAACAGACCGACGACGCGCTGGCCCGGGGGAAGGACATCGTCGAAGAGGCCTCCTCCTCGCGCCAGCGGCTCATGCTGAAGAGCCTTCAAGATCGACAGGAGAACGCCCGGCGGCTGTACAAGAACGGCTACGTGCGGAGCGCCTACGGGGAGACGCGCGACGTGCGGAACGGCGTGGTCGATCTGCTCCGCCAGTGCGCGGATCTGCCGGTCTCGCGCGACACCGCGCGGCGCGCGCTGCGCCGGGCCGAGCGGGTGCTGGTCCAGACGAAGAAGGAGATGGGGCCGAGGCCGGCGTCACGGGCGCTGCGCCTGGAGCGCGACGCCGAGCTGCAGCTCGCGCGGGCGCGCGATTCCTTCACGAGGAACGCGTTCCGCGACACGCTGCTCCATTCCAAGCTGGTCGAGCGCCATCTCCAGCGGGCGATGGAAGCCAACCGGCTCGCGACCAACCAGAGCGATTGAGGGGAGCTACGAGCCCAGCCGGATCGCCGCCACCGTCACGTCGTCGGCGAGCTGGGCCGGGCCGCTGAATTCCTGGATGCGCGCGATCAGCTTCTCGACCAGGGTCTCGGCGGCCAGGTCGCGCGAGGCCTGAAGGAACTCGACCAGCCGCTCCTCCCCGAACTCCTCGCCGAACTCCTCGCCCGCCGTCGCGGGAGCCCGCGCCTCCGTCACGCCGTCGCTGTAGGCGACCAGCAGATCTCCCGGATGGAGCACGATCGTCCCCTCCTCGTACTCGGCCTCGGGGAACATGCCGAGCAGGAGCCCTCCCGCGTTCAGGGTCTCCATCGCTCCCGTGGCGGCGCGCAGGACGTAGGGCGGGTTATGGCCGCCGTTCACGTAGTTCACGGCGCCGCTCCGGGTGTCGATCCGCGCCACGAAGAGCGTGACGAATCGGAGCCCGCGGACGCTGTGGTGGATGGAGCGGTTCAGACGCGCCATCACATCGGCCAGGGGCCGCCCCGTCTCGACCTGCGCGCGGACCGAGGCCTGGAGGTTCATCATCAGCATCGCGGCCGCCATCCCCTTGCCGGCCACGTCGCCCAGTCCCAGAACCAGGCATCCGTCCTCGGCGGGAATGAAGTCGAAGTAGTCGCCGCCGACGTCGAAGGAGGGGATGTTCTTCCCGGCCACCACGACGATCCCCTCGCGGACCGGCTCGGGTGGGAGCAGATTCTGCTGCATGGTCGCGGCGCGGCGGAGCTCCTCGGCCAGCCGTCCCGCGCGCTCCACCGCCTCGTACTGCTCCGTCTCGCGCACCTTGACCGCGGTGAGATGCGCGATCAGCGTGAGCAGCCGGAGGTCGCTCTCCTCGAACGGCGCCGGGGCGGCGACGTTGTCGACGTAGATGAGCCCGAGCACCCGGTCGTCGTGCCAGAGCGGGGCGCACATCGCCGAGTGGATGCGCTGCTGGATCACGCTCTGCTGCTCCCGGAACCGGGTGTCGCTCTGCGCGTCGCCCGTGAGGAGCGCCTGCTTCAGCTCGATCGCGGCGCGCGCGATGCTGCGGCTGACGACGATGTCCCCCTCCGTCCCGGCCGCCTGCTTCACCGCCTTGGCGACCAGCGCGTCGGAATTCGGATCCCGCAGGAGGAGGGCGGTGCGGTCGGCGCGCAGCACGTCGCTCGCCAGCTCGACGACGAACGCGAACAGCTCGTCCACCGTGCGATGGGCCAGCAGCGCCTGGCCCACCTTGTCGATGGCGCGCAGGAACGCGCCCACGCGCTCGGGCGCGAGCCCCGCCCCAAACGAACGGGTGTCCACCCCGGTCTCGAACTCCTCGACCTTGATCGAGCGCAGGGTGGCGGGCCCGGCCACGTCGGCGACGCGCGCCGTGACCTGGCTCCCGGTCGCCGAGAAGGCCACCTGGAAGTTGCCCAGCTGGAGCACGTCGCCGGGCGTGAGCCGCGAGGCCTTCTCGATGCGGCGGCCGTTCACCTTCGTCCCGTTCTTGCTCCCCTGGTCCTCCACCCACCAGGAGCCCTCCCGGTAGAAGACGCGCGCGTGCTCGCGCGAGACCGAGGCGTCCGTCAGGACGACCGTGTTCTCGCGGGAGCGCCCGAGCGTGACGGCCGAGCCCGGGTCGAGCGAAACGCGCTCGCCTTCGGCACCGGCCCGCCGGACGACAAGGTACTGGCCCTCTCCAGGCATGCGCGGTAGTCTCCAGCGTTCACCCCTCGGAATCAACACGGATCGGGAGGAATATGGCGCGCGACATCCGCACGATACGCGCCGCGGCGCTGGAGGCGCTCGGCAGTTTCCGTTTCCACGAATTCGCTCCCTTCGCCTGGATTCTCGCGGCGGAGCTGGCCGTTCTGATCCTGGCGATGAACCTGGGCACGGCGTGGGGCATGGCCTCCGCGGGATGGCTCTCCAGCCGTCTCACCGGCGACCGCGTGCTGCACTACCCGATTTTCTACGCGTTTCTACCGACGCTGATGACCAACGTCGAGGCCGTGCTCTACGCGTTCGCGGGGAGCGTTCTGATCCCGCTCGCCCTGATCCGCGTCCTGCGTCCCATGGATCCGGCGGCCTTCCCGGCGGCGTCGACCGGGGCGCGGCTGAAGCAGGCGTTCTTCACCGTGCTGGTCGCGGCCGTGCTCTGCGAGGCGCTGATCCTGGGATGGCAGTTCGTCCTCAATCAGCCGGCGGTGCTGAAGGCCATCCGGGCCGTCCTCCGCAGCTCATTCGCCAGCTCGATCGGCGTCACCGTGCTGGGCATGCTGGTCGGCTACGCCCTCTGGACCCTCTTCGTCTACATCCCCGTGTCGGCCGTGCAGCCGGGACGGGGCTTCGGGGCCGCGTTCGGCGGAGGTCTTCGCGAGGGGCTGGCGAACTTCTTCCCGACCTACCTCGTCGTGATCGGCCTCTCGCTCCCCGCCGCGGCGATCCTGCTCGTCCTGCAGGTGATGGGCTCGTTCCTCGTGACCCAGATCCGCCCCGAGATCATCGGCGTGCTGATCGGCCTGTACGCGATCCTCAGCATGCTCGCGACCTTCTTCATCTACAGCGCGGCGGCGCGCTTCCACCAGGCCCGCCAGGCGGAGGCGGCATGAGACCGCGCGGAACGCTCCGCCTGCTCCTCGTCGCGATCCTCGCGCTCACCGCCGGGTGCGGCACGGCCGAACGACGCGCCGAGCGCTATCGCATCGAGCAGGCGATCTACCAGGCGAAGAAGGCGGAGACGGAGGCCTTCCTCGGGAGGAGCCGCCCCGACTCGGTCGGGCTGCTTCGGCTGCGGGACGGATACCTCCGCGTCCGCGACGCGGCTCATCCGCCTTTCCTCAAAGGTTCGGCGAAGGAGCTGGCGGTCGGGCGCGAAGCGCTCCAGCTGGTCGCCGCGGCGCAGTCGCAGGCCGCGCGCTTCGGGATGATGGCGGGCCGCCCCGACCTCGCGCTCCAGAGCGCGGAGTGGCTGGAGCAGCACGCCGAGGGAGATCCGATGACGATGCGCCAGGCCGACTTCGTCACCGCGGGCGCGCTCCGCGCCGTGGGCAAAGGGGAAGAGGCGATCGAGCGGATGCGCGGCATGCTTCGCCGGTACGAGCCGGTGCCGCCGCCGCCCGGGACCTCGCAGGAGGACGAGATCCTCGGCGTTCCGGAGATGATGGCGCAGGTGCGCCGCGAGATGGGGGACCAAGCCGGCGCGCTGCGGGAGCTGGACTACGGCAACGGCTACTACAAGGGCCTCCTCCAGAAGCCGCGCGAGCCGATGCTCGAGGCGTTGATCCGGGCGCGCATCGTCCGGAACGACCTGGAGCTGAACCGCGCGCCCGAGGCGTTGGAGCAGGTGACCGCGCTCGAGAAGCTGGTCGCCGCGCATCCCGATCTGAACGCGCTGACGCCCGAGCTGCGCTATTCGCGCGCGAAGATCCGCCTGATGACCAACGCCGCGGACGTCCAGGGGATCGCCATGCTCGAGCAGTTCGCGAAGGAGTATCCGCGGCACTCGCTCGCGCCGCGCGCGCTCTTCGACGCGGCGGTCTACCTCGAGAACGCGAAGCAATTCCCCGACGCGCTCGCGCGCTATCGCGAAGTGGTCGCGCTCTACCCGCGCAATCTCGACGTCGCGCCCGTGTCGCTCTTCCGCCAGGGCATGCTCGAGGAGCGGACCGGCGCGTGGGACGCGGCGAAAGCGACCCTCGAATCGATCCCGGTGAAGTATCCGCGCACGCAGGCCGCCGTCGAGGCGCCCTTCACCATCGCGATGCGCTACTACGCGCGAGGCGACCGCGAGGCGGCCAAGGCCGCGCTGGCCCGGGCGATCGTGGTCTACCAGACGATGATCGCCAACGACTCGACGTCCGCGCTGGTCCCGGTCTGCAAGTTCAACGTCCTGAGGGGTCAGCTCTCCCTGGGGCAGTGGGACCAGGCGCTCGTCACCGTGGACGATCTGGCGTCCCACTTCCCGCGTCATCCCTATACGGCACAAGCGCTTCTGGAGGGGGCCAAGGTGGCGGACGCGAACAAGCAGAAGGACCGGGCGGCCGGGTATCTCCAGCAGTATCTCGAGAACTTCCCGACCTCGCCGCTGGCCGCCCAGGTCAGGCAGGAAAAGGACAAATTGATGCGCTAGACAGGCAGGAAGCGCGGGGGTATCGTTTCGACAGCGCGATTCGCACCGCAATCCGCTCCCGCCCTGAAATTTGCAGTTGATTGCGAGTCGCATTCCTGCTACACTTTCTGTGTTCAGGTGTAAGCAGGTTTTTCCAGCGTCGCTTTCCCGGCCTGGGGGGGTTGTTCCGGGACGGCGGCGTTAAGTCCGGTGGCGTGGGCCTTCATCCCCGACTGGCTTGCGCATTGCATCTAGGGGGTTACCGAATGATCCGTAAGGTGCTCTTCCTCGGCGCCGCAGGGCTTCTCCTCGGCGCGTCGGCGGCATTTGCTTTCCCGCCGATCGACCTCACCACGGCGGGCGCGACCTACACGAGCGCGACCGACGGCACGATCTGGACCCAGCTGGTCAACCAGCCCACGGGTACGGGCGTGTACAACCCGTTCCTCCGCCTTCGCGCCTCTGGCTCGGAGGAGGGGATGAACACGGACGGCGACGCCAACAGCACGTACAACGACGTCGCCGGCATCTGGACCCACAGCATCACGCTCGGTCAGTTGAACACGGTCACCGTGGGTGGGGTGAACTACTACTCCTTCTCGGTGGACATCAACGAGCCGAACGGCGGTGGCCAGAACCTGCTGTCGCTGGACGAGCTGCGCATCTACACCCTGAACGGCAGCGCGTCGCTGATGACGGAAGCTGCGGTGACGGGCGCTGGTGGCGTGCTCCGCTACAACCTGGACGGCACCATCGACCAGGACGTGTACATGGACTACAACCTGGCGGCCGGCAGCGGTCATGACGACGTCCAGGTGCTGATCCCGACGAGCTTCTTCGCCGGCGCGTCGGCCTCGGACCAGATCTACTTCTACTCGAAGTTCGGCGATACGGCCGGCATGATCGCCGACGCCGACTTCACCTCGGGCGATGGTTTCGAAGAGTGGCATGCCCTCCTGGGCGAGGCCCCTCCTCCGCCGTCGCTTCCCGAGCCCAGCACGGTCATGATCCTTGGGACCGGACTCCTCGGTCTGGCCGCGACCCGGATGCGCAAGAAGTAAGCTCGAAAGCAAAGTCGGTACTCCCCGGCGAGGCGGTGGTTTTCACCGCCTCGCCGCTTTCTTTTCCCCCCTCGAGTGTGGTAGCATTTCCGAACAAGCTATCTACAGCAACCGCTTATAATTACCAGCGGTTCCGGAGCGACCGGAACCAGGGGGGCTCCCTTGAAAGAGTTCCAAACCAGCCAGATCCGTAACGTCGCACTCGCCTCGCAGCACGGCACCGGAAAAACCTCCCTCGCTGAAGCGTTCCTCTGGCGGACCAAGGTCACGACGCGTCATGGCCGGGTCGAAGACGGCACCACCGCGCTCGACTTCACGCCGGAGGAGACCCATCGCAAGATCTCGATCGGCCTGAGCGTCGCGCCGGTCGAGTGGCGCAATCACAAGGTCAACCTCATCGACACGCCGGGCTACGCCGACTTCGCGGGCGACCTCGTCGCGGGTCTGCGCGCGGCCGACGGCGTGATCCTCTGCCTCAAGGCTCCCGCGGGCGTCGAGGCGGGCACCGAGGCGGTGTGGGAAAAGATCGAGGACCGCGGATGCGCGACGCTGGCGGTCATCACGCAGATGGAGAAGGAACACGCGAATTTCGCGGGCGCGCTCGCGCGCGCGAGCGAGCGGCTGGGGAAGCGCTTCGTCGCGGTGGGATGGCCGATCGGCCAGGCGGAGGCGTTCCGCGGCATCGTGGATCTCGCCTCGCACAAGGCGTTCTTCTTCGAGAAGGACGGCTCGATGAAAGAGGGCCCCGTCCCCGCGGAGATGGAGGCGGAGATCAGCCAGGCCCGCTCCGCCTTGGTGGACGCCGCGGCCGAAGCCGACGACACGCTGCTCGAGAAGTTTCTCGGCGGCGAAGAGCTCTCCGTCGAGGAGATCCACAAGGGGCTCCGCGAGGGGGTGTGCGCGCGCTCGTTCGTGCCGGCGGTTCCCGTCTCGGCGTATCCGATGCACGGAGTCGATTTCGTGCTCGACACCATCGTCGACCTGATGCCCTCGCCCGCCGACTGCGGGCCCGTGGTGGGCCACAAGCCGGGCAGCGAGGAGAAGGTGGAGTTTCCGCCCGACGCGGCCGGGCATCTGGCCGCGATCGTCTTCAAGACGAGCAGCGAGAGCCACGCCGGCGACCTCTCCATGATCCGCGTCTTCTCGGGAACGCTCGCCCCGGGCAAGGAAGTGTGGAATTCCAGCGCGCAGCGCGCGGAGAAGATCGGGCAGCTCTTCACCATCGTGGGCAAGGAGCGGAAGGACGCGGCCACCATCCCCGCCGGCGACATCGGGGCCGCCGTGAAGCTGCGCGAGACGCACACCGGCCAGACCCTGTGCGACAAGAGCCATCCCATCGTGCTCGCGCCCGTTCCGTTCCCCGGCGCGACCAACGAGGTCGCCATCGCGCCCAAGCACAAGGGCGAAGAGGAGAAGATGGGCTCGGGCCTCCACAAGCTGCGCGAGGAGGATCCGACCATCCACGTCCGCGTCGAGGGCGATCTGCACCAGACGGTCCTCTCCGGTCTGGGCGATCTCCACATCGACGTGCTCCTCGAGAAGCTGACGCGCCGCTTCGGCGTGCACGTCGAGACCGCCAAGCCGCGAATCCCCTAC
>DASSLZ010000032.1:0-2478 GCA_035689165.1 Candidatus Eiseniibacteriota bacterium
GTGGCGCCGCAGGTGATCAGGCGCGCCACGCCGGCCTCTTCGACGGCGCGGAACGCGGCGGCCAGGTTCCTGCCGTAGCGCTCGTACTGCGCGATCCCGGCGCGGAAGCGTTCGGCGTAGTGGGCCGCCACCGGGCCGAAGGGAGACGTCCCGGGATAGCGGGCGCGGTCGCGCTCGGCCAGCTCGAGCAGGCGCCCCATGCGAAACGCCATGCGCGATCGAAGGAGCGGGTCGGCGAGCATCGCGAGCAGGGTCGGCGAGAGAGAGATCGTGACCCGCCCGCGCGCGCCGCGGCCGGCGCGCCCCTCGAGCATGCGAAGGAGCGGCAGGTAGCACTCGACGAGCGCTTCGACCAGCCAGCGCTCCTCGAGGCTGTCTTCGTATTCCGGATGGCGCACGAACGGCAGATGCGCGTGGAGGAGGATCGAGAGGAATCCCGCGGGACGCGGGCGGCCGCTCACGGCTTGGGTGCCTGGGGCGAGGCGAGATACCGGGAGGCGGAGGACGGAAGCGGCGTCACGGCGCGACCGCGCTGCCGCTCGGCTTCGCGCTCGAGCCACGCCCGGCGCACCTCGTCGACGGGCCAGTCGCCGGTCTCGCGGCAGGGCCCGTCGGGCGGCACCGGCATCCAGCGCGAAGCCAGGAGCGGCTCGAAGTCTCCGCCCGGGAGGTCGAGCCCGAGCACCGCGCGGCAGGACCCGCCCCCGCGCGCCAGATCGACGTACCAGCCCTCGCCGCCGAGCGCGTCCGGGAGGGCCGCGCGCGTGGCGGCGCGCGGCGCCCCGTCCGCCTCGCCTCTTCGCTCGATCTGGAGCGCGTAGCGGACCGGCGCCCCCCGGGACGAGGCGATCGCGCCCGCGCGGCGCGCGAGCGCCTCGGTCAGCTCCCAGGCGGCGAACACGCGATGCGGGTCGCGAACCAGGAGATGAAGGCGGTCTTCGCCATGCCGGCGCCCCCGCCAGGCTGCCGGCGGGGCCTCGGTCGAGACGGCGCTCTCGCGCGGGGCGAGACGCTCGAGGGAGCTCACGGCCGCTCCGGACGCGGCGGGATCATCGGAGAAGGAGGACGCGGTGCGTCGCGACGGCGGTTCCGATCTTCACGACCACGAAATATAGCCCTGCCGCCGCGTCGCCGCCACCTTCCCCGCGCCCGTCCCAGCGCCAGGCGAGCACGCCGTCGCCCGGCACCGCCACCGGCCAGGTCCGGACGACCCGTCCCGCGAGGTCCAGGATCGAGGCCGAGCCCACGGCACCGGGCGGCCCCGTGAGCCGAAGCCGCGCCTCGCCGCGAAGCGGCGCCGGTGCCGCGACGACCCGGGGCGCGGCCGGCGGAACCGCGCCGCCTCCGCCGGGGCTTTCGGGAGAGGCGCCGGAGATGTTCAGGGTGGTGCCGCTCGGGACCAGGGCCGTACGGCCGCTCGAATTCCAGGCGCGCCACTCCACGATGTGGCTCCCGGTCGAGAGCGGCGGCAGCACGAGCGTGAACCGCTCCTCCCCGGAGTCGCACCGCCCGTCGCCGCAGGGAATCGGGACCCACGACCCGTTGTCGAGGCGGTACTCGATCGAATCCACGGTGGCGATCGAAATCGAATCGCCCGCTCCGGAGCGGTACGGGTTCCGGTTCGGAAACGCGGTCTCGTCCGCCTCGCCGCGGAGCGTGATCGCGAGGCCCGCCCCCGTGCGGTAGTTCGTCGAATCGGGGCGGACCACCGGACGCGTTTCGTAGAGGTCCAGGACCCCGGTCCCGTCCAGGTCCACCCAGCCGATCTGATCGGTGGTGAACTCGCACCAGTCGTCCGGGTAGTTTCCCTTCATCAGGCAGTGCACCGTCGGAATGCCGCAGTAGCCGTCCGCGGGCACCGAGGCGTTCCGGTTCGGCCGGTTGAAGTAGCCGGTGGTCAGCGTGCAGGCCCACCACGCGTTCAGCGCGGGATACTCGTCGAGGGCCCAGAACTGGTGCGTGATCTCGTGCTCGAAGTAGTAGTCGAGGGTGGCGCTCTTGGTGTTCAGGTTGTTCACGGGCATCACGAACCAGGGTCCGCCGAGCTCCGAATGGGCGATGTAGCCGTCCGGGAAGGTTCCGGTCGCCGACGTGTCGTTCTGGACGGCGAAAGCGATCGCGGCCCACTGGGCGTTCAACCGCGCGCGCGCCGCGTTGGCGTAGGAATAGGCCATCGTGAGCGCATCCCCTTTCGTGCCGAGCAACGGCTCGAGCACGTCCTCGATCCAGAGCGTCTCCTGGCCGATCGGCCGGTCGCTCGGCTCGTACCGGGTCGCGAGCCCGAAGTGCGGCTCGATCAGGAACGTGAGCGGGATGTTCCGCGACGCAGCCATCACGCTCCACTTGAGGAAGCCGCGCACCGCCGAGCTCAGGACCGAGTCGCGAAGCGCGGGCGTCCAATCGAAGTGATTCGGATCCACGGTCCCGTCGCTCTCGGCGAAGAGGATCGGAACGGCGACGCGCCCGATCATGAATTCG
>DASSLZ010000033.1:0-9817 GCA_035689165.1 Candidatus Eiseniibacteriota bacterium
CGTTGAACGCCACGGAGATCCCGCCCACCCGGGCGACGCGCTCGGCGAATTCCTGGCGCAGCTCGTTCAGCTCCGTCTCGGTCTTTCCTTTCCAGCCCGGACGCGCCTGCTTGCTGTCGATGTGGAACGTGAACCCGACCAGGCCCGCGGCCTTCAGCTCGCGCAGGAGCTCGTCGCTGAGGGCGAGGCCGTTGGTGTTCAGGATCGGCTTGTAGCCCTTCGCGCGCGCCAGCGCCACGATCGAGACCACCTCGGGGTGGGTGAGCGGGTCGCCGCCGGCGATCGATACGCCGTCGAAGGAGCGGTAGCGGGCGAAGGTGTCGAGGTCGGACTCGATGTCCCGGAGGCTCTTGTGCCCCTGGTACTGGTTCGCGCGGTAGCACCCCTCGCAATACAGATTGCACGCCTCGGTGGGCTCGAGCCAGGCGATGGGGTTGTCGGGGAGGCTCCAGGGGAGCCGGTAGAGGCTGCGGTGATCGGGATAGCCGTCCATGGATTCCTCCGGGGACCCGTCGCGGTCGCGGAGGACGGGTCGGCGTGGGGCGCTAGCGCCCTTTCTCCTTCTGCTTCTTTTCGATGTCGCGGATCTTCAGCCAGAGCATGATGACGAGGAAGGTGACGATGAGCGTGGAAACGGCCAGGCCCTGGCGGCGGAATCCGTACTCGTGGATCGCCTCCTGACCCGCCGTGCGCGCCTGGGCGATGATCGCGATGCCGGGGCGTGCCGCTTCCTCCACCTCTTTCACCTTGAAGCTGTGGATCGAGACGCGGGCCTGCACCGCGGACTGATTCACGTCCTTCAGCGAATAGCGCGCGTCCGACACGTCCATGCCGAGGTTTTCCGCGCGGTCGAGGACCGCGAGCGCGGCGGTCTGCCCGGTGGAGAGGCTGTCCAGCACCAGATGCAGCCGCCGGATGTCGGGCGCCGCCTTGTCCGCGGGCGTGTTCACGTGGCACCTGGCGCAGGGCGACTGCGGCTCGAACGAGACGATCCGGTCGCTCGCCGGCTGCACGTTGTGATTGCCGTGGCACACGACACACCCCGGCAGCTTCTTCCCCTCGAAGACCGCGCGGTGCGCGCTCCGCTCGTACAGCTCCTGGTTCATCTGGTGGCAGCGCCCGCAGACGGCGATCACCGATGAGACGCCCGGCGGGGCGGCGCCATGATTGCCGTGGCAGGAATTGCAGGCCGGCGCGTTCAGGTCGGTCTTCACGAGCAGCGCCTTGCCGTGGACGCTCTGGACGTAGTCGGAATACTGATTCGTGGGAATGCCGTACCCGGCCATGTACTTCGCGTCGCCGTGGCAGTGGGCGCAGGTCTTCGGGACGTTCGTCGGATAGACGTTCGCGCGGGGGTCCTTGGCCTGGAAGATCCGATGGTTCGAGTGGCAGCTCACGCACGTCGCGACCTTGGGATCGCCCATGGCGTGGCGCTTCCCGTGCACGCTGGTGAGGTACTTCTCCTTCTGGTCCACCGGCAGGGTGGGGGAGAAGTCGCGCATGTAGGCGGCGTCGCTGTGGCACTTGGCGCACGTTTCGACCACGTGCGTCGGGTGCACGGGGGAGCGCGCGTCGGCGACGCGGGCGATCTCATGGACGCCGTGGCAGGAGATGCACTGGGGTCCCTTGGGATTGCCCGCAAGCGCATGCCCGTGGACGCTCTCCTTGAAGTCCCCGAAGGCGTCGTCCAGCTTGTAGCGGCTCTTGTACGCGTTTTCGCCCGGTCCGTGGCACTTCCCGCACATCGCCGGGATCTGATCCTTCTTGGGAACGCCGACGAACCCCTTGGCCTTGCTCATCGCGGCGTCCTGGTCGTCGGTCGTGGGATCGCCGCCGTGGCATCCGGCGCAGGTCACGCCGACCGTGCGATGGACGTCGTTCTTGTAGGTGGTCGCTGCTGGGGTCTCCTGCTCGGAGTGGCAGGCGTAGCACTGGTCGACGGCGGGTTTGGGCGCTGTGGGGGTGCTCGCGGCTGCAGGCGGCGTCGCCGCGGCGGGGGGCTTCGCGGTGGCGGAGTCGGATTGAGCCAGGGCTGGGTGCGCAGCGCACGCCATCGCGAGAGCGAGGGTGAATGCGAGGGCGATCGCCGCTGTTCCGCTGCTTCGCAGCGGTACATTGCTTCGCAGCGGGACATGGCTTCGCCACGCCAACATTATTTCACCCCCAGCGCGGTGAAGATGATCATGAACAGCACCACCAGGATGCCCACGTAGGTGTTCACTCGGTTCCGCATCCCGCCCGGGGTGTGCGAGTCCCAGAGCGGGACCAAAAACCAGAGCAGGCCCGCGATTCCGAAGAGGATGATCCCCACGACCTCGCCGTCGAGCCCCGCGAGCTTCGCGGGGAAGTACTTCAGCGCCTGGTACATGAAGAGGAAGTACCACTCCGGCTTGATCCCTCCCGGCGCCGCGGCGAAGGGCTCGGCCTTCTTGCCCAGCTCCCACGGGAACCACACCGCCAGGATGGCCAGCACGTTGAGAACGATCAGCCAGAGGAGCAGGTCGCGGAGCACGAAGTTGGGGAAGAACGGCATATAGCGCCGCTTCCCCTGGGGCACCTGGTCCCACGACTCGGGCTCGTGCATCCCCTGCGTCTGGATCAGCATCAGGTGCACGCCGAGGATCACCGTGAACAGGGCGGGGAAGATCGCCACGTGGAGGCCATAGAAGCGGGTGAGCGTCGCGGTCGAGACGTCCTTGCCCGCGCGCAGGAGCTCCATGATCGGCTCGCCCAGCCCCGGCAGCACCGCCACGATGGTCGTGCCCACCTTCGTGGCGAAGTAGGCCAGCGTGTTCCAGGGGAGCAGGTAGCCACTGAATCCGAACGCGAACGCCAGGCCCAGAAGGATGAACCCGGAGTACCAGGTCAGCTCGCGCGGCCGGCGGAAGGCTTTCGTGAAATAGACCGAGAACATGTGGATGAAGACGGAGAGAATGAAGAGGTTGGCCGCCCAGGAGTGGATCGATCGGATCAGCCACCCGAACTTCACTTTCGTGACGATGAACCGGACGCTCTCGAAGGCCGTCTTGTCGCCCGGCTGGTAGTACATGAGAAGGAGGATTCCGGTGGCGACCTGCACGATGAAGAGGAAGAGGCTGACGCCGCCGAAGTAGTACCAGAAGGAGCCCTTCCACTCGGGGACCTGCTTGTGGGAGGCGAACTCGATCGCGGGGGCGAGGTTGAATCGCTCCTCGATCCAGCCCCGGATCCCTCCGCCCCGCTTCCCGCCCTCCGTGTGGGTCACGCGTCGGTCCTAGGCACGGGTCACGACCACATCGTCGCCCTTCAGCGTCACGACGTACTCGGTGAGCGGACGGGGCGGCGGGCCCGAGACGTTGCGCCCCGTGAGGTCGTAGACCCCGTTGTGGCAGGCGCACCAGATACGCTGCATGTCGGGGCGGTACTGCACCGTGCACTGGAGATGGGTGCAGGTGGCGGACAGGGCGCGCAGCTTGCCGTCCGGCCCGCTTACGAGGATGGCGGGCTCGCGTCCGAAGCGGAAGACCGTCCCCGTGTTCGGCTTCAGATCCTTCACCTTCGCGGCGACGACGCTCGTCACCTCGGCTTCGCCCTGCGGGGGCGTCTTCAGGTACTCGAAGATGGGATAGATGACCGAGCCGAACCACGCGAGGGCGCCGAGACCGAGGAGTTTGTCGAGGAAGGAGCGGCGTGAGATTCCAGGCTTCGACGGCTGATCCATGCAGTTGCCTCCGCTGCCAGGTCGCCGATCCGAACAATGGGACGGGATCGCGGGGAAGATGGCACGGTCCCGTTCCCGCAGCAAGAGAATGCGTGGGGCCGTGCCGACGGTCCAGGTAGCCAATGGTGGTAGGCGGCCGCTGCGTCCTGCGCGGCCGCCGTCGACTACCTCGCCTCCGGACTGCCGCGCAGCGATCCCGCCGAACGCGCCTTTCGCTGGTACAGGAACGACACGGCGAGGAGTGCCGCGCCGATTCCGAGCGCGCTCACGAACCGCCAGAACGCGTCCACGCGGTCGAGATCCACCAGCAGGAACTTGAGCACGGTGAGCCCGAAAAGGACGAGGCCGCTCCATCGGAGGAACGCCGATCCGCGGAGCCATCCCAGCGCGAACAGGATCACGGCCTGCAGCGTCCAGGCGGCGCTGGTGAAGACCGCGGCCAGCGTGCGCACGGCAGGCCCTCTGGCGCCGAACGCCGCGTCGGACGGAGTCAAGGCCGAAGCGAGGTGGCCCGCTTCGCGCGCCCACCAGGCCAGCAGGACCAGGTTCGCCACCGCGGTCGCCACTTCGGGGATCCGGCGCTCGCCAGGGGAGAGCCGGTCGCGGTGCCGCCAGAGAAGCTCGGCCCCCAGGATCAGAACGGTCGTGGCGAAGGCGACGATCAGCGCCGACGTGTTGAGGAGCGGCAGAGATCCGGCGATCCACGGATCGCGAGCGGCATGGCCGGTGAAGAGCGCGAGCACGGCGAAGCCGCCGACGAAGTAGCCGACCTGCCGGAGAACCGGCGCCGAGCGGGCGATCGAGAGCTGGAACAGCGCGAAGCACTGGATCATCCAGGCGCATCCCGCCAGCGTCACGGCGATCGCGTCGTTGTCCGAGCCGGAGACCTGGGGCAGGAAATGCCGGACCTGCCCCATCTCGCGCACCGCCCAGATCATGAGGAGCGCGTTGGCCACGAAGACCCACCCTCCCGGCGCGAGCCGCTCCTCGGGCGCGAGAAGGTCGCGGCGCCGCCCGATGAGATGCGACGCGAGAAGGAACACGCCGATCACGAGCAGATCGCGCAGCGTCGGGGCGCTGAGCAGGCTCGGTACGGCGGGCGAGGCCCCGGTGAGAAGCACCCAGAGGAGCCGTATCGCCGCGACCGTGAGGACCGTATCGCCCAGCAGGCGGAGCCACGCTCCACGGGGTCCCATGCCCAGCCAGAGGAGTGCTGCCCCCTCGGCGCACCAGGCCAGCGCCAGGTATTCGGGGAGGAGTCCGCGCTCGATGCCCGCCGCGAGGAAAACGGTCGCGGTCGCGGTCAGGGGGCGCCAGAGGTCGCGCTCGTCGCGCCGGCGCTCCAGCCAGATCGAGACCACGGCATAGAGCGCGGCCAGCGCCGAGAGAAGCAGTGCCGCGCGGAGGCGGTCGGGCGCGACCACAAACGGCCAGGAGGCGAGCAACAGGAGAATCGGCGCCGACGCGACTACCGCGAGGTCGATCGATCGAACCGGTCTCTCGTGGCGGACGAGCCGCGCGACGGGGGCGAGGCCGAGCGCGACGAAGAGGCCGGAGAGCGCGAGCTGGATGCCCAGGCTCCAGGCGTGGAGTCCCGCGTTGGCGCTCCACGTGACCGTGGTCAGCACGAGCGACAGGAGCACGAGGCCGCTCCATCCGACGGAGGCCGCGAGCGCGAAGACGACGACGTTGACGACGGCGAAGTAGCCGAGGAGGGCGGGGAGTGCGAGCTTGAACCCCTGGAGCGGAATCCATACGGCGAGCAACTGGGGGAGGTAGGCCGCGATCACGCCCAGGATGGCGATGATCGGCTCCCGCCGGCGGAGCCCGATCGCCACCGTGATCAGCGAGGTGGCCGCGAGCAGCGTGAAGGCGACCGCGCCTGGGAAGACGTGCATGCGGAAATGGCCCAGGTAGAGCGTGATGTAGATCACGCCGAGACCGACGCCGATGAACGCGTTGCCCAGGGCGGTCAGGGTGCGTCCGATGACGTGCCCGCGCCACGAGACCACGATCCCCAGCGCCACGCCGGCCAGGACCAGGACCTCCGGTCCGAGGCGCCCGTTGGCGTAGCCCCACACGATCAGGAAGAACGCGCCCAGGAGGAGCAGGACCGAGCCCACGTTCTGCATCCAGATGCCGCCGATCTGCTCTTCCAGTCCTGTTCGCGCCGGAGGCGCGGGTGTGGTGTGGTGGGGCGTTTCGAGAGCCGGCGCGATCGGCATCGAGGGCACGATCGGACCCGAGGGCGCGATCGCGGGAGCGGCGGCTTGCGGCGTGACAGGGAGTGGCGGAGCAGCGGGCGCAGCGGCAGCGGGTGGCGCCACAGGGGCTCGCGCGACAGGGGCCGCACCGAGACCTTGCTCCAGGCGGTCCATGCGCGCCTTGAGCGCACGGATGTCGCGCCAGAAGACGGCGAAGAGGACGACCGAAAGCCAGGGAATCAGCGCGCAGATCAGAAGGATCGCGATCACGTACGCGGGCATGCCGCTCTCCTCCGATCGTGCCGCGGGAAAACGGGTGTGGGTCGAGTGGCTCCCTACCTTAGGGGAGATGCGCGCGGCGCGCCAGCCTCTCGTCCGATCTGCCGCGGTCGCACGTGGCTCGCTTTCGGAACTCGACATCTCGGGCCGCATCCTCGCCCACGATCAGTCTCGTCCCGCGACCAACGCCCGTCGATGCGACCTTGGGCGTATCTACAAAAGGGTTCGCATCGAGGACGGCGCGCCGAGCGCGCTGCCCTTCTACCTTCGGCTACCTATCTTCCCTACCCCCGGACTCCTACGCTCGGTTCTCCGGCGGTCCGATAGTTGGACGTGGCCCACCGGACGGAGGAAAGGGGCGGCATGTCCTTGGAGATTCGCCTACACGGTCGCGGCGGTCAGGGCGGCGTGACGTGCGCCAAGATCCTGGCGGCCACCTATGCCCGTCTCGGAAAGAGCGTTCAGACCTTCGGCGACTACGCCGGCGAGCGCTCGGGAGCCCCCGTCCGCGCCTACACCCGCGTCTCCGACGAGCCGATCCAGAACCGCAACAAGATCTACGAACCCGACCACGTCCTCGTCCTCGATCCGACGCTCCTCGACAAGGACGCCGTCGCCGGGCTGGCCCGGGGCGGGATCCTTCTCGTGAACACGTCCGAGGCTCCTGCCGCCGTCGAAGCCCGGTTCGGCCCGTTCCGCGCCGCCACCATCGACGCGACCGCGATCGCGCGCCGCCGGGGGATCGGCACGCGTTCGGTCGTCATCGTGAACACCACGATCGCGGGAGCTTATGCCCGCGCCGCGGACATCCCCTTCGAGGCGCTGGAGCGGGCGTACAAGGACCTCCACCTGGATCGCGACCTGGGTGCCGCGCGCGAGGCCTACGACGCCGTCGCTCTGAACGGACACGCCGGCGCCGAGGGAGCGCCGGCTCCGGCTGCGGCGAAGCAGAAGCCCGCCGAGACCGCGCCGCTCGAGGCGACCGCGGGCCAGCCGGTCCTCCCGCTCACGGAGCACGTCGAAGGGCCGGCCACCGGTCTCAAGACCGGCTCGTGGCGGACCCAGGTTCCGCGCTACGTGGAGCAGCTTCCGCCGTGCAACGCGTGGTGCCCGGCGGGAAACGACGTCGTGGGATTCATCCAGGCGGTGGCCAAGGACGGAGAGGCCGTGGCGGCGGCCATTCTCGCGAAGTCGCAACCCTTCGCGTCGGTGTGCGGCCGCGTCTGCCCGGCCCCCTGCATGGAGGTGTGCAACCGCCGTCCCTATGACGGCGCGGTGAACATCCGCGGCCTGGAGCGGTGGATCGGAGATCACGCGACGGCGGTGCGGGACGACGTGCCCACTCGCCGTGACCGCCGGAGCGTGGCCGTCGTGGGAAGCGGCCCCGCCGGCATGACCGCCGCCTGCGAGCTGGCGCGCGCGGGACACGTCGTCCGCATCTACGAGGGGGAGGCGTCGCTGGGTGGCGTTCTTCGCACCGGCATCCCCGCCTACCGGCTTCCGCGCGAGGCGCTGGACCGGGAGATCGAATCGATCCTGGGCCTGGGCATCGAGACGCGCTGCGGCGAGTTCCTCGACGCGCGCGCGATCACGCGGCTCCGCCGGCAGCACGACGCGGTGATCCTCGCGGCGGGGCTGGGCCGGCCCACGGAGCTGGACGTCCTGGGCGCCGATCTTCCCGGCGTGGAGCAGGGAACGAAGTTCCTCCATCGCGTGAATCTCGAGGGGGGTGCTTCGCTCCACGGCCACGTCATGGTGCTCGGGGGCGGGAACACCGCGATCGACTGTGCCCGGAGCGCGATCCGCTCCGGCGCCTCGATGGTGACGGTGGCGTACCGCCGCACCCGTACCGAGATGCCCGCGATCAAGGAGGAGATCGCCGAGGCCGAGCGCGAGGGGATCTCCTTCCTCTACCAGCGTCAGCCGGTCGCCTTCCATGGGCGCCGCCGCCTGACGCAGGTGGAGCTGGCCGAGGTGCAGATGGGCGAGCCCGACGCGAGCGGCCGCCGCCGTCCCGTGGTCAGCGCCCGCACGGCGCGGTTCGAATGCGACTACGCGCTGCTCGCCCTGGGGCAGGGGGCCGATCCGGGCCTCTTGCCCGAGGGCGCGAAGATCCAGGAGAACCGCGTGCACTACGACGGAGGCCCCACGAATCTCTTCGTCGCGGGCGACTTCGCCACGAACGATGGGACCGTGGCCCACGCGATCGGCGACGGCCGCCGCGCCGCGGCGCGCGTGCTCGCGGCCCTCGGCGAGCCGGCGACCTTCCCGGTGCCGCCCGACCGTCCACGCGCGGTGACGAGCGAGATGATCCGCTTCGAGCACTTCCCGGTGACGGCCGGGTCGCACACCATCGAGATCCCGCTCGCCGGCCGCGAGGCATCCTTCGAGGAGACCAACCTCGGCCTCTCCGATCCGCGCGAGGCCGGACGCTGCTTCTCCTGCGGGCGCTGCACGCAATGCGACACCTGCATGGCGTACTGCCCCGAAGGGATCATCGAGCGGCGCGCCGGCGGCTACGACGTGCAGCTCGACTTCTGCAAGGGGTGCGGGATCTGCGTCACCGAATGCCCGCGCCACGCCATGGAGATGGCCCCGGTATGAGCCTCCAGCTGATCAGCGCCAACCATGCTTCGGCGGCGGCCGTCACGCTGGCCGCCCGCGCCAACCGCAAGGCGCGCGGGTTCTGCAGCGGCGTCTATCCGATCACGCCCCAGACCGAGTGCATCGAGAAGCTGTGCGGCGAGGAGATCGAGCGCGGCGCGATCGTGCGCGTGGAGAGCGAGCACAGCGCGATGGGCGTCTGCATCGGCGCCTCGCTCTCCGGCGCGCGCTCGTTCACCGCCTCCTCGTCGAACGGCCTCGCCTACATGGCGGAGAACGTCTTCGCGGCCGGATTCTACCGGCTTCCGATCGTCATGATGGCGGTGAACCGGACGCTGGGCCCCCCCTGGAACATCTGGGTGGATCACGGCGACACGCTGATGCTGCGCGACGCGGGATGGATCCAGTTCTACTGCGAGGACAATCAGGAGGTGCACGACACCCTCCTCCTCGCGTTCCGGTTGGCCGAGCACGAGCGGGTGCTCCTGCCGGTCATGGTCTGCCAGGACGCCTTCGTCCTCTCGCACACGATGATGATGACGGAGATCGCGAGCCAGGAGGACGTGGACGCCTTCCTTCCCGAGCTGTCGCTGCCGCATCGAATCGCCGACCGGCCGCGCGTGGTGGGCGGGCTGGACTTCCCGCACCAGACCGAAGAGCACCGGAAGCAGCACCTGGAGGCGATGCGCCGCGTGCCCGGCGTCTACGCCACGGTCCAGGACGAGTTCGAGAAGCGGTTCGGCCGCCGTCCCGCCGATACGGTGGTGCCGTACCGGACCGAGGACGCCGACGTGCTGGTGGTCTCGATGGGGACGACCGCGAGCACGGTTCGCGCGGCGGTGGACCGCCTGCGCGACGAGGGGATCCGCGCGGGCGCGCTCCGCCTCCGCATGTTCCGGCCGCTTCCCGAAGCGCTCCTCCGCGAGTATCTCGGAGGGAAGAAGCGCGTGGCCGTGCTCGACCGCGACACCTGTCCGGGGCTGGGCGGGATCGTCTGGAGCGAGGTCCGGGGCCTCGTCGATCCGGGCGC
>DASSLZ010000034.1:0-2203 GCA_035689165.1 Candidatus Eiseniibacteriota bacterium
GAGCGCGCCCTTGGTCGCGTGATACGCCGCCGCGGCGCCGTTGCCGCCGATCGCCCCGTAGATCGAGGAGACGTTCACGATCGCGCCGCCGCCGGAGCGGCGCAGGAGCGGAACCGCCGCTTTCATACCGAGCCAGGATCCGGTGAGGTTCACGCTCAGGACCTTGTTCCATCCCTCCAGCGTCTCCTGCTCCAGGTCCCCGTCCCGCGCGATCGCCGCGTTGTTCACCAGGGCGTGCAGCCCGCCCAGCTCGCGCGCGGTGCGCTCCATCGCCTCCGCCCAGGCCTCCTCGCGCGAAACGTCGAGCCGCACGTAGAGCGCGCGTCCGCCCCGAGAGCGGATCGCGGCCGCGAGCGCCTCCCCTTCGGCGTCCAGGATGTCGGCCACCGCCACGGCCGCGCCCTCTCGCGCCGCGAGCGCGCACGCGGCGCCGCCGATGCCACGCGCCCCGCCGGTGATCAGGATGACGCGACCCTCCAGGCGACCGCTCACGAGGTCTCTCCTCCGGCCTGTCCGTAGTCGCCATGACCGTCGGACGCGCCGACCGCGACCCGTCCGGCGAAGTGGCGATAGATGAAGACATGGTAGATCAGCGCCAGGATCATGCCGATCGTCCACCAGATCACCCCGATGCGAAGGCCCGTCTCGCCCGCGGAAGCGTTGTGGATCGTGAGCGCGCGCTCCATCCCGGTGCTCGCGGGGAGGACGTAGGGATAGAGCCCGAAGACCACGCTCGTGAGCATGCCGGCGAGATAGGCGACCGAGGCGAGGAACGCGCGGCCGTCGTTCCGGCGCGCCAGGAACCAGGGCACGCCGATCAGCCCGAGCAGCGCGAGGAGCGGAAAGAGCATCCCGAGCGGCCATCGCGCGAGATTCGCGGGCACCTGGGGCTGGAGCCGCATCGTGATCATCGTGATCAGCCCCGTCAGGACAAGCACGCCCCACCAGACGCGCGACGCGACGTGGCGGGCCCGCGCGGCGATCGGATCGTGGGTCTTGAGCGCGACCCACAAGGCGCCGTGCATCGTGAGGGCGGCCAGCGACGCGAGCCCGACCACCACCGTGTACCAGTCGAGGATTCCGGCGACCGGGCCGGGGCGGAAGTCGGTCCAGAGCGGCTCGAAGAACCGGCCCGAGGCGTCGATCGGCACGCCGCGCACGACGTTCCCGAGCGCGGCGCCGAAGACCACGGCCAGGAGGATGCTGGAGAAGGAAAAGAGCACGTCCCAGAGCGGCGTCCAGGCCGGACTCTCGATGTGGTTTCGGAACTCGATCGACAGGCCGCGCAGGATCAAGAGCCAGAGGACGATCATGAGCGGCAGGTAGAAGCCCGAAAAAGCGGTGGCGTAGAGCACCGGAAACGCGAAGTAGAGCGTCCCGCCCGCGGCCAGGAGCCAGACCTCGTTCCCGTCCCACACCGGCCCGATCGTGCTCAGCACGGCGCGGCGCTCGGCGGGGGTCTTCGCCACGAAGAAGTGGACCGCTCCGGCGCCGAGGTCGAATCCGTCCAGGAGCACGTAGCCCACGATCATCGCCGCGACGAGCCAGAACCAGAGGGTGGTCATGTCAGAGGGTCCGCGGCGCCGGCGGCACCTGGGTCAGCATCGGTCCCGACGACGGGCCGTGATCGACCTCCCGGCGCACGAGGAAGAGGAAGAGGATGGCGAGCACCGTGTACATCCCCATGAAGCCGATCAGGGTGAAGAGGCCGTTCCCCGACGAGACGTTCCGCGAATAGCCCTCGGCCGTGCGATAGAGGCCGTACGCCAGCCAGGGCTGGCGCCCCACCTCGGCGGTGATCCAGCCCGCCGTGTTGGCGATGTAGGGGAACGGGACCGCCAGCATCAGGATCCAGAGCATCCAGCGGCTCCGGTAGAGCGCGCCGCGCGCCCACAGGAATGCGGCGCCGCAGAGGATGGCGATGAAGAAGGTGCCGAGCCCGACCATGATCCGGTACGAGTAGTAGAGGAGCGGGATGTTGTCCGGCCAGTCCTCCTTCGGAAAGGCGTTCAGGCCGCGGATCTCGTGCATCCAGCGCTTGTAGGTGAGGAAGCTCAGAAGGCGCGGGATCAGGATCGGATTGTCCAGCGTCTGACGCTCCAGGTCGGGCTGTCCGATGATCGCGAGCGGCGCCCCCTTCTCGGTGTTGAAGAGCCCCTCCATGGCGGCGAGGGTGGTGGGCTGGTGTTTCGCCACCATCTGC
>DASSLZ010000035.1:0-15703 GCA_035689165.1 Candidatus Eiseniibacteriota bacterium
CGGGGCGCACGGTCCCGGCGCCGTCTTGGTGGACGTCCGCGCGCTGGGCGCGATCGGCGCCGACTGGTACGCCGCGAACCTCCACAAGTGGGCGTTCGCGCCCCGGAGCTGCGGCATTCTCTGGGCCGCGCCGGAGCGGCAGGAGGAGCTGCATCCGCCGGTGATCTCCTGGGGCATCGGCCGCGGGTTCCTGGCGGAGTTCGACTGGGTGGGCACGCGCGATCCCTCGGCCTGGCTCGCCACGCCGGCCGCGCTCGACTGGTTCGAGGAGCTGGGCGCGGAGGCGGTGCGCGAGCACAACCGCGCCCTGGCGCGCCGCGCCCGCTCGCTCCTGACCGAGCGCTGGGGGACGGAGCCCGCGGCTCCCGAGGCGATGACCGGCCCCATGACGACGATTCCGATGCCGGATCGGCTCGGAAGCGAGCCGGAGGACGCCGCGCGCGTGCGCGACCGGCTTCTCTTCGAGGACCGGATCGAGGTGCAGGTGCACGCGTGGCGAGGGCGGATCTGGGCGCGCGTCTCGGCCCAGCTCTACAACGACGACGACGACCTGGAGCGGCTAGCGGCGGCGGTCGCGGCGCTCCATTCCTGAAGGAGCCTCGATGCCGACGAAACAATCAGCGAAGAACACCCTGCGCGCCGCGAAGGGCGCTGAGCCCTCCGCAAAGCGGGGCTCCGGTTATGGGATGCCCGCCAGGAACTCGTGGTTCACGCGCTTCGCCAAGGCGACCTCGCGTAGCACGGGCCGCCCGATCGCGTTCGCCCTGGCGGCGGCGATCATCGTGCTCTGGGCCATGACCGGTCCGGTCTTCCATTTCAGCGACACGTGGCAGCTCGTCATCAACACGGGCACCACGATCATCACCTTCCTCATGGTCTTCCTCATCCAGAACACGCAGTACCGCGACTCGGAAGCGGTCCACCTGAAGCTGGACGAGCTGATCCGGGCCCAGGAGGGGGCGCACAACGCGCTGCTCGACCTGGAGGACCTGGACGACAAGGAGCTGGACCGGATCCGGGAGAACTACGCCCAGCTGGCCGACGACGCGCGGAAGATATTGCGCCGCCGGGGCGTGGACACGGGCACCCCGGACGTGAAGAACGGCCGCTGAGCCGGTGTTGAACCGCTGCGCTCCAGAAGCGTAGACTTGACGGCAGGGGAAGTGGGCTCCTGGGGTCTCGCGGAAGAGGAGACCGAGCCATGAAAAGCGACTCCGGCGCCACCCGTTCGGTGTGGATGGACGTCCCGCCGCTGCCTGCCCGACCCCCGCTCGACCGGGACCTGCGCGCTGATGTCTGCGTCGTGGGCGCCGGCATGGCGGGCCTCACGATCGCCTACCTGCTCGCTCGCGAAGGGCTCCGCGTCGCCGTCCTCGACGACGGCCCGACCGCGGGCGGAGAAACCTCCCGGACCACCGCACACCTCACGAACGTGATCGACGATCGCTACCATTGGATCGAGCAGGTGCACGGCCCCGAAGGGGCGCGCCTCGCGGCCGAGAGCCACACCGCGGCGATCGACACGATCGAGGCGATCGCCGAGCGGGAACAGATCGCGTGCGACCTGGTCCGTCTCGACGCCTATCTCTTCGCGGGACCCGGCGATCCCCGTGACGAGCTGGAGCGCGAGCTGGAGGCGGCCCGTCGCGCGGGCCTCACGGGCGTTGCGTGGGTCGACCGGGCGCCCATCGAGGGGTTCGCCACGGGACCCTGTCTGCGGTTTCCAAACCAGGCGCAGTTCCATCCGCTCCGCTACCTGCAGGGCGTGGCCGATGCGATCGAGCGCTCCGGAGGACGCATCCACGGCGGCACCCACGTGACCGCGGTGCACCACGGTCCGCCGCCGCGCGTCGAGACGGAGAGCGGCGTCGCGGTCGTCGCGGACGCCATCGTGGTCGCCACCAACTCCCCCGTGCACGAGATGATCGGCGTCCACCCGAAGCAGGCCGCCTACCGCACCTACGTGGTGGCCGCCCGCGTGCCGCGCGGCGTGGTGACGCGCGCGCTCTACTACGACACGGAGAATCCCTACCACTACGTCCGGCTGCAGCCCGAGAGCGCGGGAGGCCCGGATCTCCTGATCGTGGGCGGCGAGGACCACAAGACGGGACAGGCCGACGATGCCGACGAGCGCTGGGCCGCCCTGGAGGCGTGGACGCGCGAGCGCTTCCCGCTGGCGCGCGAGTTCGTCGCGCGGTGGTCGGGGCAGGTGATGGAGACGATGGACGGCGTGGCCTTCATCGGCCCGGACCGGGCCGGCTCGCGGGTCTTCATCGCGACCGGGGACTCGGGGATGGGGATGACGCACTCCACCATCGCCGGGCTCCTCCTCCGCGACCTCATCGCGGGCCGCGAGAATCCCTGGGCGCATCTCTACGACCCGGGCCGGGTCAGCCTGCGCGCCGCGGGCGAGCTGGCCAAGGAGAACCTGAACTTCGTGTCCAAGTACGCGGACTACGTGACCGGCGGCGACGTCGGCTCCGCCGATGAGATCCCGCCGGGCGAGGGCGCCGTGCTGCGCCGCGGCCTGACCAAGGTGGCGGCCTATCGCGACCCCTCGGGGACGCTGCACGAGATGTCGGCGGTCTGCACCCACCTGGGGTGCGTGGTGCGGTGGAACTCGGCCGAGAAGAGCTGGGACTGCCCCTGCCACGGCTCCCGGTTCGACAGCCACGGCCGCGTCGTGAACGGACCCGCGACGCGCGATCTCGCCGAGAAGGACACCGCCCAGCCCGCCGCGGCCTGGGAACGGGCGTGACCAAGGCTCGGGCCCGCGGCGGACGCCTCCCGCCGCGGGCCGGCGGGCCGCCCTAGGCCGTCTTCGCCTGCCGCTGGAACATGCGGCCCAGCGCGAACGCGATCCCGAGCCAGATGAGGATCAGCGCGAGCGCCACCCGGGCGAAGTCGGTCGGCTTGAACGCCAGCCACGTCGTGCCCGCGAAGACCAGCCCCGCCGAGAGCACGTCCCCCAGCCGCACGAAGAAGGTGTCGTTCGCCTGCTTCGCCTTGTACTTCGCGGCACGGCTCGTGGGCAGGTAGAGCGCGTTCCGCGTCGTGTTCTGCAGCGAGTAGTCGAGCGAGTTCTCGGCGATCTTGGCGCCGCGGATGAACGAGAGGACCGGGACGAACGCCATCGAGGCGTAGCCGATCAGCGCCACGAAGGGGAGCACGAGCAGCGCGGTGCGCACCCCGAACCACTTGAGAATGCGCGACACGACGAACGCCTGGATCGCGAAGGAGATGATGTTCACGATGGTGAAGTAGTTGCCGTAGAAGGCGCCGATCGCCTTCTCCTCGTCCAGGGCCCCGCCCTGGCGCGCCGACAGCACGTTCACGATCGTCTTGCCCAGGATGTACTCGCCCGTGGTGTTCACCAGGTTCGAGAGGATCATCAGCGCCGCGATCAGGAGCAGGTACTTGTTGGTGAGGACGAGCGCGAACCCGCTCCGCTTGGCGTCCTTCTCGTCGCCGGCCGCCGGCGCGTCCGCCGCCGCCGCCTTGTCGCCGGGCGTCTCCGGCTGCCCCTCCACGCCCCGCTTCTCGCGAAGGTTGATCAGGTTCGTCAGCACCATGCAGATCCCGAGGATCGCCGCGGCCGCCAGCATGAAGGGGTAGGGGCCGAAGGCCTTGACCAGCTTTCCGGTCACGAACGAGCCCGCGATGGCGCCGAGCGAGGCGCCGACGCCCACGATCGCGAAGAGCCGCTTTCCCTGGTCCACGGTGTAGACGTCGTTGGCGAACGCCCAGAGCTGCGCGATCACCATCAGGTTGAAGATGCCGACCCAGATGAAGAAGATCGTGCCCACCGCGTAGCCGATGCGGTCGGCCATGAAGAAGCCGATCAGGCACAGGATGAAGAAGAGCGTGACGCCGTTGATCAGCTTGACGCGGGAGACGCGCGAGGCGATCGCGCTGTAGATCGGCACCAGCACGATCAGCACCCCGGCGATCGCGGCCGCGGCGTAGCTCTTCACCTCGGCGCCTCCGGGCTGCGACAGGATGAGCGGCTCGCGGATGGTCTTGAGCAGGTAGTAGGAGGCGAGCAGGAAGAAGATGTTCAGCATGAGGAGGAGCGCCGTGACGCCCTCGCCCCCGCGCACGTCGGCGACGAGGCCGAGGGTGCGGTCGAGCAGCCCCCGGTGTTCGCCGGCGCGGGGCACGCCTCGCTCGGCGGGATGGGAAATCGTGTGGCTCATGGATTCCTCCGTGGTATCGCCGCTCAGCGGCGGATCCGCCGGGGCCGCACGGGCGTTTTGGCGCGGCTGGGCGGCGGCGTGTTCTTGATCGTCTTCGAGACGGCGGACACCGAGTCGGATTTCGTGGTCGAGATGAGGCCCTTGGCCTTGGGATTTTCCTCGGTCGGCGGCGGCTGGGACTTGGGCTCCGCCGGGATCGGGACCTTGTGCTGATCGATCTTCGGGACCCCGTAGCGCTTCAGGTCGATCTGGACGTGGTCCGCCAGGCGGACCTTCCCGTCGGGCAGCACTTCGTAGGTGGTGAACTCGCCGCCTCCGAACCAGAGACGGACGTGGATGAAATGGAAGAACTGCCCGGTCAGGACGTTCTCGGGCTTGATGACGCCGCCGGCCACCTTGTACTCGCTGAAGAGGCGCGCGCTCTCCTCGCGCGGCGGGATGTCGTGCAGCGGGGAGCCGGCGCCTCCGGTGACGATGTTGATCAGGACGCCGTTCGGCCAGGTCATGAGCGCGCGTTCGTAGGCGTGCTCGTGCCCCGTCGCCAGCACCCCGATCCCGTTCTCGTGCAGCGCCCGCACCATCCGCTCACGCCTTTCTTGAAGAACCGCGTCGCTCTGCCACTCGACGCGATGGAACCCGACCGAGAGGGGAGGATGGTGCATGAAGACGAAGGCGGGACCGCGGTGCTCCTTGATGCGCGCCACCAGCCAGTCGATCTGCTCGTCGGAATACTTGATCTCGACGTCGCGCGGCCAGTGGTTCGCGGGGTCGGTCATGGGGTTGGAGTCGAGCGCCAGGAACCGCACCCAGCCGTCGGCGGAATCGAAGCAGTAGTAGAGACGGTCGCCGGTCGCGGGGAGGCCCGTCGCCGTGCGCCAATTCGCCACCCCCAGCGGCGTGTCGGTCCGCTCGTGGTTTCCGGCGATCCCGAAGTAGGGGACCCTCGCCGAGAGCGGCCGGATCAGGCGGAGGAAGCGCTTCCACTGCGCCGGGATGCGGCCGTCCTTGACCAGGTCGCCGGTGTTGATGATCGCGGCGACCGCCTGGCCCGTTCCCTCCAGCGAGTCCAGCTTGGCCCCGATCGCCTTGTTGACCGAGACCTCGCGTCCCCACGTCGGGTGTTTCCGGAGCACGTCGGGCACGTCGCGAACCAGGGCGAGGTCGGGAACCATCCCTTTCACGAGCACCGTCGGGATCGCGACCAGGCCGCGCGCGATGTTCAACGGGTTGAGGGAGAAGATGTGCTCGACCTTGAGGAGGTCCTCCTTGAGGCGCGTGGTGCGGTACGCCGGACGGTTGTCGCCGCAGAGGAGGACGTTGAGGGTGTCGGCCGTGTAGCCGCGGCGCAGCCGGCCCAGGTAGCGCCGCGTGCTGTCGCCCGTCCCCGGAATGAAGCCGATCAGCGTGTCGCTGGTGAAGAGCGACCAGGTCCCGAGAACGTCCTCGCGGGCCACGCGCTTCTCCCCTTCGCCCCGGACGGCCGTGCGGGGAATGCTGTCCGCGGCCGGCGGCGAGACCGTCTGGACCACGCCGCTCAGGCGCCCCGTGGAGGAGCACCCTGCCGCCAGCACCAGCGCCGCGGCCAGGAAGAAGGCGGAGGGTCGAATCCAGGCGCCTCCGGCTCGGGGAGGCGTCGCGTCGCTCATCCGTGGCGGACCCGCGTCACGACCCAGTCGTGCCCGCTCCGCCGCAGGTCGACCCGTACCGGCCGCGCATGGCTCCCGGCCACTTCGAGCTTCAGGGAGATCTCATCCGTTCCGCGGCCCAGCCGGCCCAGACTGATCCGCGGGTCGCGCGCCAGGACCTCGACCGGCACCGACCCGCCGCCGCCGCGCTCCTCGACCTCGTAGCCGCGCTCGGGGGTCAACCCCAGGTCCACCGCCAGGTCGTGGAACACGAGGTAGCCGTTCTTCACGTGGAAGAAGTCGAGCGGGGCCACCCGCGCGAACCAGAAGCGGGCGATCTTGTCGCGCCGGGCGATGAGCGTCCGCTGGATGTACTCCCGCGCGCGGGGGTCCTCGTAACCCGCGGCATCCACCGCGGCTGCGATCTGGGCGTTGGAGAAGGAGGCCACGATCTTGGCGCCCCAGTAGGCGTCGGCCAGCGTCATGCGGCGGAACGGCTCCATGTACTGGAGCGGCGCCCAGTCGGCGGGATCGAATTCCACCGCCTCGAAATTGCCGACCGAGGGGATCCCGCTATCCTGGCGCGCGCGGCGCCAGGGATCGGTCGAGAATCCCAGCGTGACGAACCGCTGGAGGATCCGGCCGGTGTCGAAGCGCTGCTCGTAGCCGTACTTGAGCGGCTTGGGTCCCTCGGCGGCCGCGCCCAGCGAACCGTTCACGTCCAGGAGATAGTGGGTGACGTGGCCGTTCGCGCTGTCGGGTCCGAACGTGTCCAGGGACTGGTCGTCCTTCACGTCCCAGTTGTTGATCCACGAATAGACCACGAAGAGACCGCGCAGGTCGCGCCGCTCCTTGTGGCGGAACCGGTCGTTCGGGTCGTCCTGGCGGATGCCCCGGAAGCTGAACGGGCCGATCGGCGTGCCCGGAAGGAAGAAGCTCGCGCTGGCGTAGTAGCGCCCGTCCTCGGTGCGCGCGCCGCGCTTCAAGAGCGCCTCGAGGTCGGCGTCGCGGAACGGCTTCTTTCCGTCCTTGCCGTTTACCAGGTCGGAGTCGATCGACAGCTCGTCCCGGTGGAACGTGAACGCCTCGTCGTGCGAGATGTTGTACCCGGCGGCCCAGACGAGCCGGCTCGAGACGACGCCGGCGCCCGAGGAGATCTGCGGGAAGCCGACACGATCCAGCTTCACGACCCAGCGCTTGCCGGCCGCGTCCTTCATGTTGAAGCCGGGATTGAAGCCGTGCGTCTTCACGCTCTTGATCGTGTACGGAGGCGTGGGACGCACGGGTCCGAAGGGCCCTTCCCGGATCGCGTCCGTCGAGAGCGCCCGGACATGGTTGCGGTTGGTGAACCAGCTGGAATTGCCGACTTCGTCGTAGGCGTTCACGTTGGGCGCATCGGGCACCCGGCGCACGCCGAGCGGCCTCATCAGCCAGATGATCTTGTCGGGGATGTCGAACAGATGGGAGACCGGCTCCACGAAGGACTCACGGACCAGGTGGCCCGCATGGCTCGGGTCCGACACGTGCGGCTGCGGAACCGGCTGGCCGTCGTGGTCCACCCAGGTGCTCGCCTTGACCGGCTGACGCTCCAGGCGCTCTTCCGCTTCATGCCGGCCATCCGCGGCCATGGCGCGCGCGCTGACCCAGGCGGACAGGGCCACGCCGATCAGGGCCGCGAGCAGGCGAAGGATCGCGCGCCGCGTCGGGATGTTCGTCGTCGTCGGGCGCATCAGAAGGGTGCCTCCAGATTCAGGTCGATGTCGAATCCCTGATTCCCCTTCGCCAGCTCGAGGCGGGCGGTCTGGGTGTCGGTGATGCGGTAGCGGAAGCCGCCGCCGTAGGCCTCGTGCATCGAGGCCCAACGAAGCGCCCCGGTGCTCGGCGCGACCGAGGCGCGCTGCGCCAGGGCGAACGCCCAGAGCTTGGACCAGATCAGCCAGCGATATTCGGCCTGCAGGATGACGAGACGCTTGTCCCGGAACCGATCGCCCGAGTACCCCGAGAAGCGGTCGTCCCCGTTCGAAAAGGGGATCCGGTAGAAGGGGATCGGGCCGGAGCCGCTTGCCGGATTCACGCCGTCGAGGACGGCGCGGCCGACCAGGATCCGCCGGTCCGCGAAGACCGGCAGGTAGCCCCGCCCCTCGACGCGGTACGCCTCGTAGGTCAGGTCGTTGCCGTCGGCGTCCATGACGTGGCGCGCCTCGCCGAAGATCTGGACTCCGCGCGCGGGATCGTACGGCTCGTTCAGCGAGGCCCATCCGGCGCCGGCGCCGACAAACCAGACGCGCGATCCGCGGGTGAGGTAGGGAACTTCGGCCGGCGAGAACACTTCGATGCTGCGCGGCGAATCGTTGTACCCGGGTCCGATGTCGATGTCCGAGAGGCCGACGTACCCTCGCGCGTTGAGCTTTGGCTTGTGGGCCACGAGCACGGAGCCCACGAATTCGTCTTCCCGCTCGAGAAAGATGGTCCGGGTCGTTCCGGCATCGTTCCCGATCCCATAGAAGCGGCGGTTCGGACGATGGCGGTACAGGCCGAACAGCGAGTAACCGACGGGGCGGTCCGCGCCGAGCAGGAACGTGGCGCGCGCACGGCGCGTGTCCTTCGTGGTCCACTTCAGATCCGAGCGGAACAGGTTTTGGGGTACCCCGAGAGCTGCCTTCATGGAGACGCCGAAACCGAGACCCTCGTTGCTCGAGAGGGAGGGCTGCGGTGCGGCGTGGAATCCGTGCGGCGGCCCCGGCGGCGCGTTGAGCTCATCGACGGGGAGGTGTTTCTCGGCCAGGTCCGCGGCGCCCTCCAGCCCCCAGCCCAAGGCGCGGAAGGGGAAGAAAGCCACGCGAAACGGCGTGCGCAGCACGGTCTCCCAGGTCCGCTCATGGTCGGGCTCGGCGACGCGCGGTCCCGGGTCTTCGGGAGCGCCGGAAGCCTCTGGGATCGGAGCGACCCACGTGGAATCGCCGAACCGATCCTCCGCGCGGGAAGGGGATGCCCCGAACGTGAAGATAGCCGCGAGGATGACGACGAACGCGGGCATGACGAGGGAGCGATGATTCGTTCTGGTCGGCACAGGGCCTCCGGGTGCGGAGAGAACTGATGCGGCTCGTGCGAGCCGTGCCCTTATCAAGGCACGTGCCGAAGCGGCTTCCAGCCGGGACGCTAGCAGTTACCCACCCGAAAGGAAAAGAACTCGTTGTCAGTTTTTCCCTGATGGCACGGCCAGGGATCGTATTTACAAGGCGAGGGCGGGTGGCGCGAGGGCGTTGGCCCGACCTGTGCAGGAGGCTGCGCCATCTCACCTCCTCGGCGCGTTTGCGCCCAGGGCACTGGTGACCCCCGCGCCGCGAACAGGAGGATTCCATCGCATCCCGTCTCACGATGGCCCTGACCCGCCGTCTCGGACTCGAGCCGGAGGAGCAGAGGACGTTCTACCTGATGGGCCTCCTGGTGGCGGCGCTTCTCTGCGCCTACACCCTGGCCAAGGTGGTGCGCGACGCGCTCTTCCTCGCGAACTTCGGCGCCCTGGCGCTTCCGTACGCCTACGTAGGCGTGGCGCTCGCTTCGGCCGCCTTCATCTGGATGGAGGGGCGCCTGACGCGGCGCTACCCGCGGCTCGACCTGACGCGGTTCAACCAGCGCCTGGCGATCGCCTTCGGAGTCGCGGCCGCCATCACCTATCCGCTCGCCCGGACCTGGACCACGGCGGCCTTCTATCTCTGGACCGGAAGCCAGGCGATGCTCCTGATCCCCCACTTCTGGGTGCTCGCTCTGGACGTGTGGGACTCGCATCGCGCCCGGCAGCTCTTTCCGATCCTGAGCGGCTGCGGCCTCATCGGCGGCCTCCTGGGAGGCGGCATCGCGGGCTGGATGACGCCGATCTTCAAGCGCGTCGGGCTCATCTGGATCGTGGCCGGTCTCTTCGTGGTCGTGCATGGGCTGACGCTGGTGCTCCAGCGACACCGCGCCAAGCGGAGCAGCCCGATCGAGTTCGCTTCGACGCTCTCCCGCTGGGAGATCCTGCGCCGCTCAGGCTATCTCCGGCTCCTCGCGGTCGCCCTCGCGCTGGCGGTGATCGTGGGCACGCTGATCGACTTTCAGTTCAAGTTCTACATCCAGCGGATCTATCCCGACCCGCACGCGCTGACCCAGTTCCTCGGCCGCTTCCAGGTGGCGCTCAACGCGCTCGCGCTGCTCGTTCAGTTCGGCGCGGTGGGGTACGTGTTCCATCGCCTCGGCCTCGCCAACGCCAGCCTGCTCCAGCCGACGTCGGTCATGATCTTCGCCGGGTGGGTCGCCGCGACCGGAGGGTGGTGGGCCATCGTGGCGATGCGGTGGGTGCAGGGAGTCGTGCTGCAGACGCTCGGGAAATCCACGTCGGAGATCTACTACATGGCGGTTCGCCCGCCCGAGCGAAGGCGCATCAAGCCGGCCGTGGATACCCTGGTCGAGCGGTGGTCCGACGCGGTCGTCGGCGTGCTCCTGATCGCGCTCTTGAAGGCGGTCGGGATCGCGATTCCGGTCCTGATCGGAACGACGCTCGCCATCGCCGTCGTCTGGCTGGTGGTCCTGTTCTTCCTGAACCGGCAATACGGGCGCGCGTTCCAGGAAGCGCTGAGCCGCCGCTGGGTCGAGCCGGAGCTGGCTCCCGAATCGATGCAGACGCGCGCCGCCGAACAGGCGCTGCTCACGGCGCTGCGTTCGGGGAACGAGCCGCAGATGATCACCGCGCTCCGTCTCGCGGAAGCGTCGCGGAACCGTGCCGTCGCCGCCGGCGTTCGCGGCGCCATCGAGCACCGGTCGCCCGCGGTCCGGGCCGCGGCCGTCCGCGCGGCGGAGGCGCTCCGGATGCGCGCGGCCGCCCCGCTCATCGAACCGCTCGAGCGCGACCCGGACGAGGCGGTGGCGGGCGCGGCGCTCCGCTTCGGACTGGCGATGAGCCGGAATTCCGTCGCCTACGCGCGGGCGCGGCTGGAGGGCGATGACTCGCTCCTCTGCCAGCGCACGGTCGAAGCGCTGTTCGAGCGGCCGCACGCCGCGCCCGGCGCGCTGACGATCGAATGGATCGACCGCCGGATCGAGAAGGGAGACACCGAAAGCCTTGTCCTGGCCGCGCGCGCGGTCGGAGCCACGCCGGGAAGCGCGGCGCGGTCCCGGCTGCCGGCGCTCCTGGCCGACCCCGACGTCGAGGTGAAGCGGGCGGCGCTCCTCGCGGCCGCGCGCCGGCCGACGGCGGTGCTCCTCGACCCGATCCTCCCGCTCCTCTTCGTGCCGGACGTGGGCGGCGAGGCGCGCGCCGCGCTGGCGGCGATCGGGGACCCGGCGGTGCCGAGCTTGATGCGATTCCTGACCAGCGAGCACAGCGCGCGCGCCCGCGCCATCGCGGTGCGCACGCTGGCCGAGCTGGGGAGCCCGCGCGCCGTGAAGGCGCTGCTCGGCCTGACGCGCAGCAGCGATCCCAACGAACGAACGCTGGGTCTTCGCAGCCTGAGCCGCGTGCGCGTGAGCACGGGCCGTCCCGTGCTTCCGCGCGCGCTCGTCCATCGCCTTTTCCTGCGCGAGCTGCGGAGCTACCGCTCGTCGATCGAGCCGGCCGTCGAGCTGGAGCACGCGTCGGACCCGGAAATCCGTCTCCTCGCCGAGAGCTGGGTCGAATACGGGGAAGGGGCGCTCGAGCGCGCGATGCGCGCGCTGGCCTGCTGGTACGACCCCCAGCCGGTGTCGGGGGCTTTCGAGCGGCTCAAGTCGCGGGACTACGAGAAGGTGGCGCCCGCGCTCGAGTACCTCGTGCACGTGCTGCCGCGCCCCGTGTTCCGGCCGCTTCGCGAGATCTTCGACGCCCGCATGGTGCGGGAGCGCACGCGGGGCGAAGACGGTCCGACCCACCTCCCGGACTGGATCCGGGCGGCGTGGGAGACGGGCGACGCGTGGATGCGCGCGTGCGCCGTGCGCGCGTCGTGGGTGGTCATCGAGGCCGACCGAACGTGGTTTACAGGCGGCGAATCCAGCGCCATGGTGGACGCTGAGCTGGCGGCGCGCTTCCCCGATCCCGGGGTGGGACCGGTGGCGCGCGTCGCGGGAGGAGCGGCCTCGTGCTGACGCCGGTGGAACGCGTGCTGATCTTGAAGGGTGCGGATCTCCTGCGCGGCGTGGGGCCGCGGCATCTCCTGGGCCTGGCCAACGTCTCGCGCGAGGTGCCGATCTACGCGGGGGACACGATCTATCTCGAGACCGACCCGGCGGACGCCCTGTACATCGTCGTCGAGGGACGCGTGCGGATCTCCACGGCCGGGCGCGCCACGTCGGAGGTGGGACCCGGGGAGGCGTTCGGGACCTGGTCGTTGATCGACGACTCCGAGCGCGGCCAGCAGGCCGAGTGCATCGAGGACGGTCTCGCGCTCTCGCTCTCGCGCGAGGAGTTCTACGACGTCGCGTCCGCCGACCTGGCCATCCTCCAGGAATTGGTGCGCGTGCTGGCCAAGCGCCTTCGCGAGCTGGCGGCCACGGCGCCGCCCGAAGAGGCCCGCGTCGAGGGAGAAGGGATCGAGAAGACCGAGGCGCAGGTGGAAGCGGCGCGCCCCACCGAGAGCCCCGCCGAAGCGGTCGGGCCCACCTCGTCCCCCGGCTCGTCGCTCGCCGCGGCGGCCGCGGGAAAGGCGACGACCTCGGAAACGCCCCTCACCGCGCCCAACTTGCCCGGCCCGACGGATGGAACGGCGGCTCTCGACCCCGTCATCGCACCGGAACCGATCGTGCCACCTACGGAAAGCGTTGAAACGGAAGAATAGTGTGCGGAGGTTGCCTCGAAGGGCTACCGAGCGCACTGCGTTTTGGCGCGAGGGGAGGCAACGCTCCGGGCGCTTGTCCTCGCCCGGCCCCCTCGCTCTCGCTCCGCGAGAGCTCCGGGGGACGCGGGCTGCGGAGGCGCCCTGCGCGTTCCTCCCCTCGCGTCCAAGACCGCGGTTCGACCTGCGGACGGGATCGAAACGAGCGGGGCGAGGCTCGCTTTGCTCGCTCGCTCCAACTACCTCAAGTTCGGAGCCGGTCCCTGTGTCCTCATGGCTCCCTCATGTCACGGGATACGGAGCCGCAGCATGGAAGAGATCACGCTCATCGTCTGAAATCATGATGAGAGTAGCGGGCCGCGTCGTGTTTGGGGACGCGAGGGGAGGAACGCGCAGGGCGCCTCCGCAGCCCGGATACCCCGGAGCCGAGCGCAGCGAGGCGAGGGGTCCGGGCGAGGACAAGCGCCCGGAGCGTTGCCTCCCCTCGCGCCAAAACGCAGTGCGCCCGGCTCTCTTTCGAGAAGCCGGGCGCATGGGCGTCTTTTGTCTTTTTCTTTGTCTTGGTCTTGCGACGACGCTACTGCACCGCCGCCGCGTAGTTATTGAGCCTGTTGTACATCGTCTTGAGGCTGATCCCCAACACCTCCGCCGCCTTCCGCTTGTCCCCGCCGTACTGCTCCAGCGTGGCCAGGATGAAGTAGCGCTCGATGTCGGAGAGCGACATCCCCACCTTGATCGCGTCGGGGGTGCCGCCGTCGGCTGCCGCGACGGCCGCGACCGGGTTGGTCGGCAGCGCGTCCATCTCGATCACCTCGTCCGACATGATGTACTCGCGGCGGATCAGGTTCTTCAGCTCGCGCACGTTCCCGGGCCATGCGTAGGCCGCCATGCGCCGGCGCGCGTTCGGGCTGAAGCGCTTCGTGGATCCCTCCTCGCGGTTGATCTGCGCGAGGAAGTGCTCGGCCAGGAGCTCGATGTCGCCGTTCCGCTCCTTGAGCGGCGGGAGCGTGATCGGGAACACGTTCAGCCGGTAGAGGAGATCCTCCCGGAACTTCCCCTCCTTCACGGCCGCTTCCGGAGAACGGTTGCTCGCGGCGATGACGCGGACGTCCACCTCGATCAGCCCATCGCCGCCGACCCGCATGATCGTCCCGGTCTCCAGCACGCGGAGCAGCTTGACCTGGAGGTCGAGGGGCATCTCGGTGATCTCGTCCAGGAAGAGCGTGCCGCCGGAGGCCCGCTCGAAATAGCCGCGATGCATCTGAGCGGCGCCCGTGAAGCTGCCGCGCTCGTGTCCGAACAACTCGCTCTCCATGAGATTGGGCGGCACCGCGCCGCAGTTGAGCGGCAGGAAGGGCTGCTTCTTGCGCCGGCCGACTTCGTGGATGGTCGCGGCCACCTCTTCCTTTCCGGTCCCGCTCAGCCCGACGAGGAGCACCGTGGCGTCGGTGGGCGACACGCGCACGATCAGGTCGTAGACCTTCTGCATCGCGGAGGAGTTGCCGATCAGCCGGCCGAAGCGGCCCAGCTGGCGCAGCTCGTCGCGCAGCGTTCCGATCTCCTCCTTGAGCGCGAGGGTGCGCGAGACGTTCTGGAGAACCGTTTTCAGGCGCCGGAAGTCGACCGGCTTGGTCAGATAGTCCAGCACGCCGGTCCGGAGCGCGGCGACCGCGGAGTCCACCGTCGCATTGCCCGTGATCAGGATCACTTCGGTGCGGTGCGTGGGATCGAGCTCGGCGAACAGGTCGAGTCCGCTTCCGTCCGGCAGCATCAGGTCCACCAGGACGACGTCCGGAGGCGTCTGGCTCAGACGGCTCCGCGCGTCGGCCAGCGTTCCCGCCGTGACCGTGGCGAAACCTTCGCTCTCGACCAGCTCCGCAAGCGCGGAGAGGCTGTTCGGCTCGTCATCGACGACCAGGGCGACAGGCATAGACGACGGATCTCCTTTATGAAATCAAGGGGACGAGGGGCACGGTGATGCCGAGCGCGGAGGAGCCGTCCGCCCCGGGGGAATCGTCGATCCGGGCGCCGTAGCGCTCCAGGACCTCGCGCGCGGCCGCCGCGCCCTCGGGCACGGCGGGCTCCCGCGTCAGGACCGCCGGCGGCGCGGCCGCCAGCGTCAGCGTCGCCAGGCGGCGGTCCGCCTGCAGCGACAACGTCAGATCGGTCCCCTGGGGGGCCGCCTCCAGCATGTCCAGGAGGAGCGCCGTGAGCGCGTGCGCCATGGCGTCACGATCTCCGGCGACCGCCATCGGCACGTCGGCCAGGGTCGCCTTCAGCCGCATCCTCCGGTACCGCGCGTAGGAGTCGAACACGATCGCGAGCTCCTCGCACAGCGTGCGGAAATCGAACCGCGTGCCCGGGGTTTCGGAGAGCCGCATCTGCCCGACCACCGCCTTCAGCATCCGGTCGAGCGGCGGGATCTCGTCGGCGACGAGAGCCGCGAAACGGCGGATGCGGGCCATGGTCTGGGGATCGGGATCCTCCTTGGCGGCGGCGCGTTGGAGCAGCTCGAGATTCAGCACCCTCGTATTCAGGAACGCATGCAGGTCGTGCGCCAGCACCGGGTACATCCGCCCGAGGTTCCGGAGGTGGCGCGCGAGGGTCGCGTCGTCTCCCGGCGTCAGCGGATCGGGCATGGCGGTTCCGGCGCGGGAATCGGCGTTTTCCTGGTCGTGAACGTGCAGGGGCGTTCCTCCTTCGGCTGCGACTCCGTCCTCCCGGGTCAGGGTGGCCGGATCGGTCCGGCGGGGCCGGATGCGGGCGCACCCGGAGCCGCCCGCCCAACGCGGAGCTGCCTCTAAGCTCTAAGTTTGAGGGTCCGGGGCGGCCGATTCAAGCAAGGGTTTGATCCCCTTGGTTTCCATGGCCTTGTCCTTGCACGAATCGGTGGCATGCGGAAGCGCGCCGAACCGAAGTCGTGTCGTGCGCGTGCCGCGTCGGGATTTCGCGAGTCGCCGGTTCGGAACGCGGCAGGAGCCGCGCCCCAACCCGTACGGTCATTGTAACAACGCCGCCGCAACTCGCGACCGATCATCCCGCGACAGCCACGCACCACCCGATTGGAGGCAGCCATGTACGAACTGCAGCAGTCGAGCGT
>DASSLZ010000036.1:0-9062 GCA_035689165.1 Candidatus Eiseniibacteriota bacterium
GCCGACCACGGCGGTTCCGATGAGCACCGGCTTGGCGGTCGCCTTGAAGGTGTTCCCCGCCCCGTCGTTCTCCTCCAGGTTGTCCTTCGCCCGCGCGAAGTCGACGTCGAATCCGTACTGCGACCTGAGCTGCGCCTGGATGCCGGGCGTCGTCTCGATCAGCGAGAGCTCGTAGATCGACTGCGCGTTGTCGGTGACCGGCCCGTACGAGTCCACGGCGATCGTCACCGGGCCCATCCCCAGGAAGCCGAACGCCACGAGGCCGAACGCGAACACGGCTGGCGCGATCATGATCGACGCAAGGCCCAGCGTGCTCACGCCGTAGGCGATCGCCATGAGCATGAGGATGGCCATCCCCAGCCAGTAGGCGCTGAAGTTGCCCGCCACGAGGCCCGAGAGGATGTTCAGCGAGGCGCCGCCCTCGCGCGAGGCGGTGACCACCTCGGCGACGTGCTTGGAATTCATCGACGTGAAGATCTTGACCAGCTCCGGGATCACCGCGCCGGCGAGCGTGCCGCAGGTGATCACGGTGGAGAGCTTCCACCAGAGCGATCCGTCGCCGAGGCCGCGGATCAGGACGTACGAGGCGGCGTACGTGGCGATGATGGAGACGAAGGAGGTCAGCCAGACGAGGCGCGTGAGCGGCGCCTCGAAGTCCATGTGGTCGGCGTTCTCGTACTGCGCCTTGCTCCACGCCTCGTTGATGAGGTAGGAAGCGCCGCTCGCCACGATCATCATGACGCGCATCACGAAGATCCAGACCAGGAGCTGCACCTGGACGACCGGATCGTGGATGGCGAGGAGGATGAAGGAGATGAGCGCGACGCCGGTCACGCCGTACGTCTCGAAGCCGTCCGCGGAGGGGCCGACCGAGTCGCCGGCGTTGTCGCCCGTGCAGTCGGCGATCACGCCCGGGTTCCGCGCGTCGTCTTCCTTGATCTTGAAGACGATCTTCATGAGGTCGGAGCCGATGTCGGCGATCTTCGTGAAGATTCCGCCCGCGATACGGAGCGCGGCCGCGCCCAGCGACTCGCCGATGGCGAAGCCGATGAAGCAGGGGCCGGCCATGTCGCCGGGCACGAACAGGAGGATGATGAGCATGATCAACAGCTCGACGGAGATCAGCGCCATGCCGATGCTCATCCCCGCCTTGAGCGGAATCGAGTAGCAGGGGAAGGGCTTTCCGCGAAGGGAGGCGAACGCGGTGCGCGAGTTGGCGAACGTGTTGATCCGGATCCCGAACCAGGCGACCGAGTAGCTCCCCGCCATGCCCACGAGGCTGAAGAAGAGGATCACCGCGACCTTGAAGGCCGGGAATCCACGGACCATCGCCCCGGCCGCGTCCACGCCCGTCACGGCGAGCCACTTGAAGTAGACGAGGACGATGAGGCTGATGAAGACCCATAGGATGATGAGGAACTTGCCCTGCTGGGTCAGGTAGGTCTTGCACGTCTCGTAGATCAGCTCCGACATCTCCCGCATCGACTGGTGCACCGGGAGGTTCTTGAGCTGACCGTAGGTCAGGATGCCGAACAGGAGGCCAAGCGCGCAGATGGCCAGGCCGAAGAGGAGGAGCGTGTGTCCGTTCACCCCCCCGGCAAAGGTCACGGAGCTCAAGTCGGGCAGCTGGAGGTTCGCCTCGCCGCCGTGATGCTCTCCGGTCTCCTGCGCCATCGCGGCCGGCGCGAGCGCCGCGAGACTCATGGCGCAGAGCGCCGCGAGCACGATCGCCAGGACCGTTCCGCGCACTCCCGTCGTCTTCCACTTCATCATGTCGTACCTCACCTCGTGTTGAGACTGGGTGGGGTTGGCCGCCTGGGGGGTTGGCAGACGCTTCATCGCCCAAAGGTAGGAACGAAAACCCCCGAGAAGTCGAAGATGTATAGCAGGTTGGCCTCCATCTGTCGAGAGGGTAGCCATGGACCGGCCGAGGGACTACTACCTACGGCCACCTGACGTCGCGCCCAGCGGTCCGTAGTTTCCACCCTTCCATGTGCCGCAGATTCAAGGTGTGAGGCCGAACTCTCGAATGGATCGACGCGGCTCCGTCCGGAGACCCGCTCTCCGCTCCAAATCGTTGTGGTTCCGGGTATTCGCGGCCCAGGCGCTCGTTTGGGGTCTGGCGGCGGTCGCGTGGCCGGCCGGATCCGCCCTGGCCCAGGCGCAGGCCCAGGCCGGCGCCCCCCCCGCCGCCGCTCCCGCGGTCAAGGCGCCAGCCATGGAGCCCGCCGACGGCGACTGCTTCGAGTGCCACTCCGACGAGACCGCGACCGGCACGAAGAACGGGAAGACGATCTCCATCTACGTCGACGCGAAGAAGTTCAAGTCGTTCGCGCACGGGTCGGTTCCCTGCGTCGGCTGCCATGCCGATCTCCGCGGAAAGGACCTCCCGCACGACGAGGAGCTGGCCCCGGTCCAGTGCGGCTCCTGCCACGGGACGGAACAGGCGCAGCACGCGAAGTCGCTCCACGGCCAGGCGATCGCCCGCGGCGATCCCTTGGCGCCCCGCTGCCAGAGCTGCCACGGCCCCGCGCACGCGATCCTTTCGCGCAAGGACACGCGCTCCCCGGTGGCTCCGCTGCAGGTGCCATATACCTGCGGCAAGTGCCACCAGGAAGGGTCGCCGGTCCAGAAACAGCGCACGATCCACCAGGATCACATCGTCGAGAACTTCTCCGAGAGCATCCACGGCGAAGCCCTCCTCCGGAAGGGGCTCGTGGTCGCGCCCAACTGCGCCTCCTGCCACACGGCCCACTCGATCCTGCCGCACACGGACGCCGAGTCCTCGATCGCGCGTCGCAACATCGCCAAGACCTGCACGCAGTGCCACGCCGAGATCGAGGTCGTGCACCGCAAGGTGATCCGCGGCGAGTTGTGGGAGAAGCAGGCGCACGTGCTCCCCGCCTGCATCGACTGCCACCAGCCGCACAAGATCCGGAAGGTCTTCTACGACCAGGGCATGGCGGACAGGGACTGCATGCGGTGCCATTCCGAGCCCGGGCTCAAGGCGAGCGGAGACGGCCGGTCCCTGTTCGTGAACGCCGACCACCTCGCCGGTTCGCGCCACGCCAAGATCTCCTGCAGCCAGTGCCACTCGGACGTCACGGCGTCGCACCTCCGCCCCTGCGAGACGATCAAGCAGAAGGTGGACTGCTCCTCCTGCCACGCCGAGGTGGGCCGCCAGTACGTGGAGAGCGTGCACGGCACCCTCTTCGCGAAGAAGGACGCGAACGCGCCGACGTGCAAGGAGTGCCACGGCACCCACGAAATCCTGGGCAAGGCCGATCCCGACTCGCCCACCTACCCCACCAGCATTCCCGCCCTCTGCGCGCGCTGCCACCGCGAGGGGGAGAAGGCGGCGCGCCGCTACAAGGGGACGCAGCACGACATCGTGCAGCACTACACCGAGAGCATCCACGGGAAGGGGCTCATGAAGAGCGGCCTCACCGTGACCGCGACCTGCACCAGCTGCCACACGGCGCACGGCGAGCTGCCCAAGGACGATCCAGTCTCCAGCGTGAACCGCGCGAACATCCCGCACACCTGCGGACGGTGCCACCACGGCATCGAGGAGCAGTTCGCCCAGAGCGTCCACGCCACCCGCGTGGGCCACACGAAGAAGGATCTTCCCGTCTGCAGCGACTGCCACACGGCGCACACGATCAGCCGCACCGACGCGACGGGGTTCAAGCTGGACATCATGACCAAGTGCGGGCGCTGCCATGAGGACATCGCCAGGTCCTACTGGGACACCTATCACGGCAAGGTCTCGCAGCTGGGCTACACGAAGACGGCCAAGTGTTACGACTGCCACGGCGCGCACGACATCCTGCCCGTGACCGACCCGCACTCTCACTTAAGCCGCCAAAACGTCGTGGCGACCTGCCGGAAGTGCCACGAGGGCGCCACGCGCCGCTTCGCGGGATATCTGACCCACGCGACGCACCACGACCCCAAGAAGTATCCCTTCCTCTTCTGGACCTTCTGGGGAATGACGTCGCTCCTGATCGGGACCTTCACGGTGGGCGGCCTCCATACGCTGCTCTGGCTGCCGCGCGCCCTGAAGGAGCGGAAGAAGCGGAACGGACACCGGACCGAGGAGGGCATCGAACCGGACCCGCCCGCGTCCGCGGACGGCACCGGACCCGACACGGCGAAGGACGAGGACACCGGAGGCTCCCATGAAGGCTGAGGTAGAGCCCCAGGCCCAGAACCCGGGGCCCGTCACGGCGGAGAGCGCCGACCCGCGCGCCGGGTTCGGGATCCAGCCCTTCGCGCGCCCCGAGGTCCAGTTCCAGCGCTTCACGCGGCTCAACCGGATGCTCCACGTGACCATGATCGTCAGCTTCATCAGCCTCGCGACCACGGGCCTGACGCTGAAGTTCTCCTTCACGGGATGGGCGCGGATCCTCTCGCGCCTTTTGGGCGGCTTCGAGACCGCGGGCTACATCCACCGGTTCGCCGCGATGCTCATGATCGCCGCGTTCCTCACGCACCTGGTCGACCTCTACCGGCGGAAGCGGCAGGAGTACGGCTCGTGGCGGCGCCTGATCTTCGGCCCCGACACGATGCTCCTCACGAAGCGGGACCTGGGCGAGTTCGTGGGGAGCATCCGCTGGTTCCTGGGCCGGGGACCGCGCCCGCGCTACGGCCGCTGGACCTACTGGGAGAAGTTCGACTACTTCGCGGTCTTCTGGGGCATGATGATCATCGGGTCGACCGGGCTCATGCTCTGGTTCCCCGAGCTCTTCACGACCGTCCTGCCCGGCTGGCTCATCAACGTGGCCACGATCATCCACAGCGACGAGGCGCTGCTCGCGACCGGATTCATCTTCACGGTGCACTTCTTCAACACGCACCTCCGCCCCGAGAAATTCCCGATGGACCTCGTGATCTTCACCGGCCGGATGCCCCTCGAGGAGTTCCGCGAGGACAAGCCGTCCGAGTACGAAGCGCTCGTGGCGAGCGGCCAGCTTCGGAACCATCTCGTCGAGGCCTACCCGCCGATCGTGATCCGCGCCGTACGCGCGTTCGGCTGGACGGCCCTCACCCTGGGCTTCGGCATCGTGCTCTGGATCATCTACGCGATGGTGTTTGCTTATCGTTAAACTGCCGGCTCTGCCGGCAGAGGCTGTCAACAACAGACGACAAACCTCAGCGTCAAATAGGACACACAGCTAGCGCCTGCCAGCTGCCCAAAGCGGCACCCCGCACCCCTCCCCCGCCCTAACTCTCGATTCGATCACACCACGCCCCCGACAACCCTCCTGAAAGCGTCCGGCACGGATCCTGTTTACCCGTGAGGCGAAGTCTGTTCACGGAGCTACGCAGCGACCCATGGCCATGAGACCCCCCATGAAGCCAAAGGTCAAAGTTCACCTATTGGGCAAGCTTTCCGTCTCGCTGAACGGGGCGGATCTGTTCGCTCGCGCGCCGCAGAAAACGCGCGAGCTGTTCGCGTTCTTAGCGCTCCACCCCGGGCGCGAGCACCCCCGCGAAGCGCTGGCCACGCGTCTCTGGAGCGGCATCGAAGAGCCGCGCGCTCGGAAGAACCTGCGCCAGACCATCTGGCACCTGCGCCGGAGCCTCAAGCCGCTGGGCCCCGCGCGGGCGCGTCGCGTGCTTCGCGCCGAGCCCGGATGGCTGCGGCTGGAGGCGGCCGAGGACCTCTGGACCGACGTGAGCGAGCTGCGTTCGGCGCTCGCGCGCTTCGCGCACGCGGATCCCGCCTCGGAGTCGGAGGAGGTGCTGCGGTCGGCGGCGAGCCTGTATCGCGGCGATCTCTTGGAGGGATGGCACCAGGACTGGTGCGCCGACCCGCGGGAATTCTGCCGGGACGCCTACCTCGCGCTGCTGGACCGGCTGATCGAGGCGCGCGAGGCGGCGGGCGACCTGGAAGCGGGGATCGAGTACGCGATGCGCGCGCTCCAATTTGACCGCGCCCGCGAACGGACCCACCGCGCGCTGATGCGCCTCTTCGTGGCGAACGGGGACCGCACGGGCGCGCTGCGCCAGTACGACCGCTGCGTGGCCGCGGTGCGCGAGGAGCTGAGCGCGCGCCCCGAGGAGGAGACGGTGGCGCTGATGCGCGAGATCCGCTCCGGGAAGAAGCTCCGCGCTTAGCGCGGAGCGGTCTGCTTCCAGATCCCGAGCACCCGACCCTCGGGGTCGGCGAAGAGCGAGAAGGAACCCATCCCGGGAACCTGCTGCTCTTCCACGAGAATCTTCCCGCCCGCGTCCACGATCCGCTTCCGGTAGGTCGCGAGGTCCTCCACGTCGATGTAGAAGGCCATGTTCCCGGGCCAGGGGCCGCTCCGGTCGGGCTGCATGATGCCGCCGTTGATGCCGGCGCCGCCGCCCGTCTCGACGAAGCGGTAGTTCAGTTCGGGGATGTTCTGGATCTTCCAGTCGAAGACCTTCGCATAGAAGTCGGAGACCCCGGCCGGATCGGTGGACCAGAATTCCCAGTGGACCACGGGCTTTCCCATGACGCGCTCCTTTCCGTAGGGGCCAGGCCGCGCGGCCGACCCCGACGCACGATAACCAGCTAGGCCGGCGCGCCGCCGCTGCCCGGCAGCTCGTCGGCCGTCATCTCCTCGATGGTCTGCCTCCGCCGGACCAGGCGGAGGGTTCCGTCGCGCTCGCGCAACACCTCGGGCGCCGCGGGATACGAGTTGTAGTTGAGCGTCGACATCGCCGCGCAATAGGCGCCGGCGCCTCCGACCAGGACCAGATCTCCGATCTCGGGGCGCGGCACTTCGCGCGGAGCGAGCTTCGTCGTGTCGCCCGGCGCCGGCGTAAGCATGTCCCCCGTCTCGCAGCAGCGCCCCACGAACACGACCGCCTGGCGCGGCCGCGACTCGGCCGCCGCGACCCCGATCGGATGCTGGGCGCCATAGAGCGAGGCCCGCATCACTTCGGTCATGCCGGTGTCCAGCTTGGCGAACAGGAAGCCCTTCGCTCCCGTGTCCACCACGTCCACGCAGGTCGCCACCACCACCCCCGCGTTGGCCACGAGGTAGGTGCCGGGCTCGATCTCCAGACGCAGCGCGCGCCCGGTTCGTTTCTCGAAATCGATCACCGCCCGGCGCGCGGTCTCCCCCACGGCGTGGAGGTCGGTCTCCGACTCGCCCTGCACCCGCGCCACCTTGAAGCCACCGCCCAGACTGACCGTGCGGACGTCCGGGAGCAGGAGGGCGATCTCGAGCACGAGATGCGCGACGCGCGTCCACACCGCGGGGTCGCTCCCCGAGCCGATGTGGGTATGGAGGCCGCGGATGACGACGCCATGCGCCGCGGCCAGCTCCTTCGCCTGGTCCAGGTACTCGTGCCAGATGCCGAAGCTGGACGTGGGCCCGCCGGTGTTGACCCGGTGCGAGGCGCCGCTTCCCTGTCCCGGGTTCACCCGGATCGTGACGTCCCGACCGGGGAAGGCCCTTCCGTAGCCCTCGAGCTGGTGGAGCGAGCAGGCGTTGTAGAGGACGCCGAGCGGAATCCACCGGTCCAGCCGGGGCGAGGGCACCTGCGAGGTCAGCATGATGCGCCCCGGTAGAAACCCGGCGCGGAGCGCGCGCTCGACCTCGAAGTCGCTCGAGGCGTCGATGTCGAGCCCCTTGTCGCGGAAGATCTCGAGAAGCGCCCGGTTGGGGTTGGCCTTCATCGCGTAGCGGACGGTGAGCCCGAACGCGTTGGGGAACGCGAGCGCGCGGTCGGCGGCCTCTTCGGCCGCGACCCTGTCGTAAACATAGCAGGGAGTGCCGAACCGCTCGCGAACCTCGGCGGCTTCGGCCGCGGTCAGGAACAGGTCGACACTCCCTCGTCGCGGAAGCCCCGGGCTACTTCCCGGAGCCTTCCAGCTCGTGGAGCCGGCGCTGGATGTTGGCGTTGCTCGGATCCATGTCGAGCATCTTGTGGTAGGTGTCGATCGCCTCCTGCTTCTTCCCGGCCGCTTCGTAGGCCTGCTCCAGCGCGCCGTACGCGCGCATCGACGCGGGGTTCTCCTGCACGTTCAGCTGGTGCACCCGGATCGCGTCGTCGGCCCGCCCCTTCTTCTGGAGCGCCGTGCCGAAGTCCGCCAGTCCGTTCTCGCTGAAGTCGTAGGCGTCGCGTCCGAAGTAACGCCCCTTGAGACGCTGGTAGGCCGCCAGGGTGGAGTCGATCCCGGCCCGGTCGTAGGTCACCATCAGCTCTTCGGCGAGCGTCGTGGGGCGCGCGTGGCCGTGGTGGCAGGTGGCGCAGCGCAGGTTCACGCGCGGCACGTCCGGCGAGAGCTTCATCTTGCCGAGGTCCTTGTGGATGTCGCCCATCATCCGCACCATGTCGCGCGCGATCTGCTTCGTGGGCTTGGCGTCGGACGAGAAATCGAACGTGGTGAGCGGCTTCCCCTCTTCGCCGACGTGACAGTAGGGACAACGCACCCCCAGCGCCTGGGTGAACCCGACCATCGTGTCGCGGAGCTGGTCGGGCGTCGTGCCCTTGGGCAGGACCTTGAGATTCTTCGGGTGGGCGGGCCATTCGAACTGCGCCTGCTGGGCGCTGACCGTGGGCGACGCCGGCGCGAGCAGCACCAGCAGCGCGGCCGGAACGATCACGACGAGGTGCACGGCGAAGCGGAAGGGCTGCGGGCGAGGCATCGGCATCGTTCCTCTCCGGCGAGGCGGGGGGACGTACGGAATCGGTTCTCGAGCGGCTCCTACAGTCCGACCGTCTCGGTGGAGCGAAGGTTGGCGTGGCGGCGCACGTTTTCATCGCGCCCCGAGCCCACCGAGACGAGGCGTATCGGGACCCGGGCCAGCATCTCCAGGCGGTCGAGGTAGCGGCGCGCCTCGGGCGGGAGGTCGTCCCATTCCCGCGCCCCGCCGGTCGCCGTCTTCCATCCCGGGAAGGTTTCGAGCACGGGCTTGGCCGCGATGAGCTCGGTCAGCGACTCCGGCATCTCGGCCAGCTTCCGTCCGCCGACCATATACCCCGTGACCACCGCGATCTCCTCCAGGGAGTCGAGCACGTCGAGCTTGGTGATGACGAGCTGCGTGAGCCCGTTCACGCGCACGGCGTGGCGGATC
>DASSLZ010000037.1:0-15504 GCA_035689165.1 Candidatus Eiseniibacteriota bacterium
CTGACGGCCTCGGGCGCTCCAGAGACAACACTCCCTCCGCGGTTTCCTTCCCGCTCGCCTCCGACTACCTCCTCGCTCCCGACTACCCCCTCGCTCCCGACTACCCCCTCGCTCCCGACGGATCCCCTCCCCGACTGACCCCGACTCACCCCCGGCTACCTCGACCAACTTCGACCGACCGCAGACGGCCCCGATATTCACGTGTCACACGCAGAGGCCAGAAAAAGGCAGCGGGGCCGTGCAAGAAAGCCACGGCCCCGCCTTGCCCCTTCCCGATCAGGACCGTTCCTCGCGCGTCGCCGCGCGATTCGCGTTCCTTCACCGGCCCGGAGAACCCCCCTCCCATCACCCCGCACACGGCCCGCGGGGATCACTCCTTCGGGGCGAGCCCTCGCTTCTCCGATTCCTTTCGGAGCGTTTCCTTGTTCAGTACGCGGAACTCCACGCGCCGGTTGCGGGCGCGTCCCAGCGTCGTCGTGTTCGACGCGATCGGCTGCGTCTCGCCGTAGCCCTTCGCGGTGAACTGCTCCGGTCGCAGCTCGGGGAACTTGTTCACGAGATAGTCGCGCACCGCGCTGGCGCGCGCCTGGCTCAGGGCCAGGTTGCGCGCGTCGGTGCCGCGCGAATCGGTGTGTCCCGCGATCTCGATGCGCAGATCCGGCCACCGTCCCAGGATGTCGGCCACCTCGTCCAGGGTGGCGAACGACTCCGGCAGGATCTTCGCCTTGCCGGTGTCGAAGTTCACGTTCTGGAGCCGGATCATGCCGGTCTCGAGCAGCTCCGTCTCCTTGGAGCTGACCGTGATGGGGCAGCCGGTGGCGTCCACGCGCGCGTTCTCCGGCGTGTCGGGGCACTTGTCCATCCCGTCGCACACGCCGTCCTGATCGGCGTCGGTGGGGCAGCCGTTCGGGTTCACGACGCATCCGGCCGGCGTTCCGTCGCACTGATCGAGGCCGTCCGGAACGGTGTCGTTGTCGGTGTCCATCGGGCAGCCGTTGGCGTTGACGCGTGCGCCGGCCGGCGTGTTGCTGCACTGGTCGACGCCGTCGGGGACGCCATCCTGATCCGCGTCCATCGTGCAGCCCGTCGCGTCGACGGCGGCGCCCTTGGGCGTACCCTCGCAGCGGTCGATGCCGTCGGGGACGCCGTCCTGATCGCTGTCCACCGGGCAGCCGGTCGCGTCGACGCGCGCGCCGAGCGGCGTGCCGGGGCAGCGGTCGGTCTTGTCGCGCACGCCGTCGCGATCGCTGTCCTTGGACGTGCCGCCGAACCCGAAGGAGAGCGATGCGAAGGCTTCGGGACCGTGCTTGTACTTCTCCTCGTTCTCGCCGGGAACGAACACCTTGTAGGCCACCTCGCGTCCGTCCAGGCGCAGCGCGATGCGATCGCTGAGGCGGATGTGGAAGCCCAGTCCGCCGTCCAAGGCGAGCTTGGTCGCGCTCGTGCTGTCGCCATCCAGGTGCATCACGCCGGCCCCCGCCATCAGATAGGGCCGGATGCGGTCATGGAGGAGGAACAGCGTGAAGTCGCCGCTCCCGTGGAGCAGCTTCAGGGTCGCGCCGGCGTCGGATTCCGACTTCGCGTAGATGCCGCGCGCTTCGATGGCCAGGGAACGCGAGAGCGCCACGCCCGCGATCGCGCCGAACATGGGGCGATGGGGCTCGACGCCGAACTCGTTCGGAATCCAGAGCTCGCCGCCTCCGGGCGCGATCCACCCGGTGGGATCGTCGGCGATCGCGGGAGCTGGCGCGAAGACGTTCGTCGCGGCGGCGGCCACGATCGCGGCGGCGCCGAGCAGGCGGCGCGTCCGTGCGTTCACGGGCGGGAGTCCTCCAAGTGGGTGGTCGCGCGGCGCGGGCGTACATGCCGCGCGGCCCGCGCACTCTAACGAACGCGCCGCGCCAGGCGCAAGCGCGATGTGTCGCGCGATTGACGCGCGCGCGGATCGCTGGCAGCATCGCGGCATGGCTGCGGATTTCAAGGACGCGATCGCGAAGGGCTACACGTTCTCGGGCGAGTCGATCACGCTTGGGGCGGCGATGAAAGACGGCGCGGTGGTCGACGGCGCGGTCGTCCGCGTGCCGCTCGCGATGATGAACCGCCACGGGCTGGTCGCCGGCGCCACCGGCACGGGAAAGACGAAAACGCTCCAGCTCATGGCCGAGCAGCTCTCCGCCCAGAGCGTCCCGGTGTTCCTCGCCGACCTCAAGGGCGACTTGAGCGGGATCGCCGCTCCCGGCGAATCGAGCCCCAAGGTGCTCGAGCGGGCGAAGGCGGTGGGCGTCACGTTCCAGCCCGCGGCGTTTCCGGCGGAGTTCGTCGGCCTCTCGGGCAAGAACGGCGTTCCGCTCCGCGCCACGGTCTCCTCGTTCGGGCCGCTCCTCCTCGCGCGCGCGTTTCAGCTGAACGAGACGCAGCAGAGCGTCCTGGCCATGGTCTTCAAGCTGTGCGACGACCAGAAGCTCCTCCTCCTCGACCTGGCCGACTTGAAGGCGGTGCTCCAGTACCTCTCCGGCGAGGGCGCGGGGGAGCTCGCGGCGTACGGCGGCCTCTCCAAGGCGACGGTCGGCGTCCTGCTCCGAAAGATCGTCGAGATGGAGCAGCAGGGGGCCGACCGCTTCTTCGGGGAGCCCGAGTTCGAGGTCCACGACCTGCTTCGCGTGGATCCCTCGGGGAAGGGCGTCGTCACGCTCCTGGAGCTGGACGACATCCAGGACCGTCCGGCGCTCTTCAGCACCTTCCTCATGTGGCTGCTGGCGTCGCTCTACCGCGAGCTGCCCGAGGTGGGCGACATCGCCAAGCCCAAGCTCGTCTTCTTCTTCGACGAGGCGCACTTCCTCTTCGAGGATGCGACCAAGGCGTTTCTCAGCGAGGTGGAGCAGACCGTGCGGATGATCCGGTCCAAGGGCGTCGGCGTCTTCTTCGTGACCCAGAACCCCAAGGACGTGCCGGACGGCGTGCTGGCCCAGCTGGGCAACCGCGTCCAGCACGCGCTCCGCGCCTTCACCCCCGACGACGACAAGGCGCTCAAGGCCGCGGCGAACACGTTTCCCCGTTCCGAGTTCTATGACATCGCGAAGACGATTCTCTCTTTGGGGACCGGGGAAGCCCTCGTCACCGTGCTCTCCGAGCGGGGCACGCCCACGCCGGTGGCCGCCACGCGCATGATCCCGCCGTCCAGCCTCATGGCCCCGATCCCGCCCGGCGAACGGGAACGGCGGATCCAGCAGTCGCCGCTCATGGCCGAGTACGGCAAGCCCGTCGACCGCGAGAGCGCCAAGGAGATGCTCGAGGCGCGCGCGCAGGCAGCTCCGGGCGGCGCCGCTCCGGCGTCGCCCGCCCGTCGCGGTGGCCGCGCCGAGCCCGAAGCCCCGAACATGGCCGAGGCCGTCGGCAAGGCCATCAATTCCCCCCTGGGCCGTGCCGTGGGACGCGAGCTGGTGCGCGGCCTCTTCGGGGTGCTCGGCGTCTCGAGCGGAACCCGGCGGCGGCGTAGCTTCTAGCGGAGCGCCGGTGTATCCTGATGCGGTGAACGCCGCGCCGGGGCAGGTCCGCATCCGTTCCCTCTCCGAGTTGGATATCTCCCGGGTCGTCGCGATCGACGAACGTCTGACCGGGATCTACCGCCCCGACGTCTGGGAGCGCCGCGTCGGGTATTACATCCGGCGCGACGCCGACGCCTGCCCGGTGGCCGAAGCGGACGGCAAGGTCGTGGGGTTCATGTTCTCGGACGTGCGTGGCGGCGAATTCGGCCTGGAAGAGACGAGCGGGTGGATCGAGCGCTTCGGCGTCGACCCCGATTACCAGGGGCGCTCCATCGGCCGGCGGCTCTTCGACGCCGTGGTCGACCACATGAAACAGCGCGGAGCCACGGTGCTCCGCACGATCGTGGACCAGAAGGACGAGGAGCTGGCCTCGTTTCTCCGGGCGGTGGGGTTCAAGAACGCCCCGCTAACCTCGCTCGAGCTCCCGCTGGCGGGCGATGGGAAAGGACAGGCCGCGCGCGCATGAACGTCGAAGAGACCACGCTTCCCAAGAAGTTCCACGACGCCGTCCTGCACTGGCAGCGTCACAACTTCCCCGACTACGACCTGCTGCCCCAGTACTGGGAGAAGTACTTTCCCAACGAGCCGGAGTTCTGCCTCTGCGCCAAGATGGAGCTGGGAATGTCCGACACGATCGAGGTCGGGGACAAGAAGGGCGAGCGGCGCATGCAGGCGCCGTCCGAGATGGGAGAGGACGCCGCGGCGCACCTCCTCGCCATCATCCGCGCGCAGGCCTCCACCGAATTCGGCTCGATCCAGCAGCACGAGGCGACCCTGGCGCGCGCCCAGGACGATGAAGACCGCTTCTGGGTGCTCCGCGTCATGGCCGAAGAGCTGCGCCACGGCTACCAGATGTTCCACATGCTGACGTCGCAGGACTGGTCTTCGGTGTCGTCCCAGAAGGCGGAGGAGATGGTCGAGGAGATCCTCTCCATGCGCACCGGATCGCACGTTCTCGACGCCTTCAACCTCGATTACGACTCGTTCGTGGACAACGTGGTGTTCGCCGCGGTCATCGACCGCGTCGGCAAGTACCAGCTCTCGATGCAGCGCGTCTGCGCGTACAAGCCGTTCGCGCAGTCGATGCCGCCGATGCTCCGCGAGGAGGCGTTCCACCTCGCGGCGGGCGTCATCCCGCTTCGCCGCTGGGTCCAGCGCGCCGCCCAGGGCAACGAGCTCGTGACGATGGCCTCCATCCAGAAGGCCTTCAACAAGTGGCTGCCCCGCGGCCTGGAGATGTTCGGACACGAAAAAGGCGGCGACTCCAATGTCCGTTTCGGGTTCAAGAACATGAAGAACGCCGAGGCGCAGTCGCAGTACTACGACGAGTGCCGGAAGATGATCGCGGACTTGAACCAGCGCTACGTTCGCGCCCGGTCTCCCCAGCTCTCCCCCGAGCAGGCCGAGACCCTGGTCGCCCGTCTCCAGAAGGGGGGCGGCCGCGAAAAGGGCATCGCGAGCCACGATCTCCTCGAACTTCCCGATCCACGATTCTTTCGCAGGAAGGGGGAACCCGCATGGACGATGATCGGGACGCGAGGCGAAGCGTTCGACACCGTGGACGCCTATCTCGCCCACTTGAAGGAGCACCTGCCGGAGCCGTACCTGGCCAGCCGCGACCTGAGCGTGTACGTCGCGACCCTGCGGGACGTGGCGGCCGGAACGGTCGCTCCCGAGCAGGCGAGCAAGCGGATGCCCTCCTTGAAGCGGGTCGGCGGAGTCTGTCCGTGCTCCAAGTCGGTGCGGTGGATCGTGGAAGAGCCACACGCCGCGCCCGCGGCCGGCTCGCCGGCGCCGCCGCGGACAGCCTCGGGAGCCGCCTGAAACAAGCCGCGGCGCACCCGTTTCCGGGGCGCAGCCTGCAATTCCTCGTCGGTCTCGCGCTGCTCGGCGGGATCATGGCCGTCCTCCTGCTCCTCTCTCCCTAAACCTTCGTACCGCGTTTTGTGGTAGGGTTTTGGGACCCGGGAAAACACCGGGTCGGAGCGTTTCACGGACACGAACCGGGGGGTCTTCATGGTTCCGCTGAACGTTCGCGGGAGGGTTTTGTCCGCCCGGCGCCGCGTCCTGTGCGTCCTGACGGTCGTTCTGGCTCTGTTCGCGGGGTGCGCGCCGGCGGCCAAGCAGGAGAGCGTCACCGAGGTCCGGTCGGAGATCGAGGCCTCGAACAAGCAGTTCATGGATGCGTTCGCGCGCCGCGATGCCGCCGCGATCGGGCTCCTGTACGCCGAGGACGGCCAGGTGCTCCCGCCGGGCGCCCCGCCGCTCGACGGGCGCGAGGCGATCGTGACCATGTGGCAGAGCGTTCTCGCGCTTCCGTTCGCGAGCGTCACGCTGCAGACGAGCGACGTCGGCGTGGACGAAGAGTCCGCCTGGGAGACCGGGCGGTACACGATGACAGGGAACGACGGCAAGACCGCGGAAACGGGCAAATACATCGTGGTCTGGAAGCACGGCGAGGCTGGATGGAAGATCTATCGCGATATCTGGAACAGCAACACCCCCGCGACCTCGCCCGCGCCCGGGGGGACGCCGGCCGCTCCGTAGCGCCGCGTCTCGCCGAACGCCGCGGCCTGGTCAGCCACGCCGCGGGGGAAGCCGCCTGGGAGTGGGATCTGGAGAGCGGCCGGATCCAGCGGGGCGGCGCCATGCTCGCGATCACCGGCTACGGGCCGGAGGAGATCGGCTTCGATCCCGCGTGGTGGAAGGAGCGCATCCACCCCGAGGACCGGGCCTCCGTGCTCTCGGCGATCGACGCCGCCATGGTCGGCGAGCGGCGCGAGCTGGTGATGCTCTACCGTTTCCGTCGCAAGGACGGAAGCTACGCGCTGCTCCTCGATCGCGCCTTCGTGCTGGGCGACGACCCCGAGCAGCCGGCGCGGATTGTCGGGCTGGCCCGGGAAGTGACCCCGCCCGTCATTCCGCCCGAACGGGCGCCGTCGCCGGTCGCCGTCGAGCCGGAAGAAGACCCGCCCGAGGCGGGCACTCCGTCCCGACGACTGCACGATTCCGCCCTCGCGTTCGACCGAATCACCGATCCCGCCCTCGCCTGCCTTCCGCTCGACGTTCTCCTGAGCGAGCTCCTCGACCGCGTCCGTGGCGCGCTGCGCGGGGATGCCGCCCTGGCACTCCTCTATTCCGAGGACGGGGCCTTGCTCGAATGCCGCGCGACCGCCGGGATCCAGGCCGGAGCGTCGGGGCGCTTCTCCGTTCCGGCGCGGCGCGGCGTCGTCGCGCGCGTGGCCTCCTCGGGGGCGCCGATCCTCACGAACGATCCCCAGGCCGCAGGGGGCACGCCGCCGGGATGGGTACGCCTGTGCCGCTCCTTCGCGGGCGCTCCGATCGTTCTGGAGGCGCGCGTCGTGGGGGTGCTCTGCGTCGTGGCCCGCGCGCGCCTGGAGTTCGACGAGGATGACCGGAGGCTTCTGGAGCTCGCCGCCGACCGGCTCGGGCCCGCCTTCGACAGGGCCCGGCTCCTCGAGAGCGAGCGGGCGGACCGCGACCGGCTGGCCTCGCTCTCCCGCACCATCGTCTCGTCTCTGGAGGAGGAGCGGCGCCGCGTATCGCGCGAGCTGCACGACGAGATCGGCCAGCTCCTCACCTCGCTGCGCCTGACGCTGCGGAGCAGCGCCCCGTCACGGGTGTCGGTGGACGAGATCATGGACGAGCTGTTCGCCCGGGTGCGCGACATCTCGACCCGGCTCCGCCCCCCGATGCTGGAGGACCTGGGCCTCGGCCCCGCGCTGAGCTGGCACTGCGAGCGCTTTGCCCTGCAGACCGGCGTGCGGGTCCATCTCATGACCACGGGGCTGGAACGGCGCTACCCGGCCAAGGCGGAGCTCGCGGTGTTTCGCGTCGTGCAGGAGGCCCTGACCAACGTCGCCCGCCACGCCAAGGTGGTCGACGCGCGCGTCGCGGTACGGGGCACCCCCGGCACCATCAGCGTGCTGGTGATGGATCAGGGGGTCGGTTTTCCCGCCGGCTCCCTTCACGAACATCAGTCCAGCGGCCTCATCGGAATGCGCGAGCGCGCGCGTTCCGTGGGGGGCCGCCTTCTCGTCTCCTCCAGCCCGGGCGGTGGAACCCGGGTGTCGCTCCGCATCCCGATTCCCAAAGGAGAGACGTCTCCCAACGACGAGGTTTCCTCATGAATACCCAGCCGATCACCATCATCCTCGCGGACGACCATCGGGTCGTGCGTGAAGCCCTCCGTTCCCTGCTCGAGTCGGAGCCCGACTTCCAGGTGGTTGCCGAAGCCTCCGACGGACTCGCGGCCGCCGAGCTGACCGAGCGGCAGAAGCCCGACGTCCTGGTCCTGGACCTCCAGATGCCCGGCTTGAACGGTCTGGACGTGCTTCGCCGCGTCGTCCGCCGGTCCCCGCGCACGCGCGTGGTCGTCCTTTCGATGCACGCGGCCGAAGGGTATGTCGTGGCCGCCTTGAAGCACGGCGCCTCCGCGTACGTGACCAAGGACGCGAGCGCCTCCGAGCTGGGGATCGCCATCCGGAAGGCCATCGCGGGCCAGCGTTACGTGAGCTCGCCCTTTTCGAGCGCCGCCGTCGAGGAATACGCGGCGCGATCCGAGGGGGCGGCCCCGGACCCCTACGAGACCCTGACCGGCCGGGAACGCGAGGTGTTCCACCTCGCGGCCGAAGGCCGCTCCAGCGCCCAGATCGCCGAGCGCCTCGGGATCAGCCCGCGGACGGCGGAGACGCACCGGGCGAACGCCTTGAAGAAGCTCAAGCTGCACGGACAGACCAACCTGGTCCTCTACGCGGTGGAGAAGGGGCTGCTCCCCTCCGGCGCGCCCGAGGAATTGCGCGCGCCGAGGCCCTAGGTCCGGCCCTTGCAGGCTCGATGTGGCGGGGGATCCACGGAGGTTTCACCATGACGGAACGCAAGCGGACGGACACCGAGACGGAGAAGAAGCGCGTGGAATCGGAAGAACTCGAAAAGACGATCCGCGAGCTTCGCGATAGCGAGGAGCGGTACCGGCGGCTGGTCGAGCTTTCCCCCGACGGCGTGTTCGTGCAGAGCGAGGGGGCGATCGTATTCGCCAATCTGGCCGGCGCCAAGCTGATCGGCGCCGACCGTCCCCAGAAGCTCTTCGGCACGCCGATGCTGGAGCTGTTCCACCCCGATCATCGGAGCGACACCCGCGCGCGGCTGGAGGAAGCGGGGCCCAAGGCGCCGGCGGCGCCGTTCGAGGAGAAGATGGTGCGCCTCGACGGGGCGGTGATCGACGTGGAGGTGGCGGCGGCCCCGTTCACCTACCAGGGGAAGCCCTCGACCCAGATCATGATCCGCGACATCACGTCGCGGAAGGAATCGGAGGAGACGCTCCGGCGCCAGGCCGAGTTCATCCGCGCCGTCGCCGAATCCACGGGCGAGGGGCTCTACGCCATCGACCGCGCGGGCCGCGTCACGTTCATGAATCCCGCGGCCGGGGAGATGATGGGCTGGACGCGCGAGGAGTTGTTCCTGCGCGATCTCCACCAGATGACCCACTACCGCCGTCCCGACGGGACCTCCTTTCCACGCCACGAATGCCCGATCCTGACCGCGATGGAGAACCGCACCACGATCGAGCGCGACGACGTCTTCATCCGGAAGGACGGCTCGATGCTGGCGGTGAGCCTTTCCTCGTCGCCGCTCCGCTCCGCCAACGGCGAGACGGTCGGCGCCGTGATCCTGTTCCGCGACGCGACCGAACGCCGGCGGCTGGAGGAGCAGCTCCTCCACGCCCAGAAGCTCGAGGCGGTCGGACGCCTGGCCGGTGGGATCGCCCACGACTTCAACAATCTGCTGAGCGTCATCGCGGGCTACGGCGAGCTGGTGCTGGCCGACCTGAAGGAGCCGGGCGCAGCGCGGAGCCGCGTGCTCGAGATCCTGCGGGCCACCGAGCGCGCGACCGGCCTCACGCGGCAGCTCCTGGCGTTCGGGCGGAAGCAGGTGATCGAGCCGCGCGTGCTCGACCTGAACGCCACGGCGCAGGACGCCGAGCGGATGCTCCGGCGGCTGATCGGCGAGGACATCGACATCGCGATGAAGCTCGCTCCCGACCTCGGCCGCATCCAGGCCGATCCGGGCCAGGTGGAGCAGGTGATCATCAATCTCGCGGTCAACGCCCGCGACGCCATGCCGCGCGGCGGCAAGCTGACGATCGAGACCACGAATGTCGCGCTGGACGACGACGCGGTGCGCGGCTACGTGGACGTCAAGCCGGGGCACTACGTGCGGCTCTGCGTCTCGGACACGGGCGTGGGCATGGATCGCGAGACGCGCGAGCACCTGTTCGAGCCCTTCTTCACGACGAAGGAAGCGGGGCGCGGCACGGGGCTCGGCCTGGCGACGGTCTACGGCATCGTGAAGCAGAGCGGCGGGCACGTCTGGGTCTACAGCGAGCCCGGGTGGGGGACCACCTTCAAGGTCTACTTCCCGCGCTTCGGCGACGTGGCCGAGCCCGGGCGCCCGGCGATCGAAGCCGGTCCCGCGCCCGGCGGCACGGAGACCATCCTCGTCGTCGAGGACGACGAGATGATCCGTTCGCTCATCCGCGACATCCTGGAATCGACGGGATATCGCGTGCTGGTGGCCGACGACCCGGAATCGGGCATGAAGCTGATCGGCGAGGAGCAGGAGATCCACCTCCTGCTCACCGACCTCATCCTTCCGGGCATGAGCGGCCGCGAGCTGGTGGACAAGGTGGTCGAGCTGAAGCCCGATATCCGCGTCCTCTTCATGTCGGGATACAGCGACGAGGCGGTGGCGCGGCACGGCATCCTGGAGCCGGGGCTCGCCTTCTTGCAGAAACCCTTCTCGCGCGACGCCTTGGTGCGCAAGGTGCGCGAGGTGCTGGACTCGGCGGGATCGCGCATCGCGTGACCGACGGCCGTCCCAGCGCGCACCCCGCGGGCGCCGCGACGCCGGTCGCCGAGACGATGCGGGACGACGACTGGGACGAGGTGCGCCGCGTCTACGCCGAGGGGATCGCGACGAGGCAGGCGACCTTCGAGACGGAGACTCCCGCCTGGGAGGCCTGGGACCGGGGTCACCGGAAGGACTGCCGCTTCGTCGCGCGCGCGCCCGGCCCAAGCCATCATCGCCTCCTCGGCTGGGCGGCGCTCTCCCCGGTGTCCGGCCGCTGCGTCTATGCCGGCGTGGCCGAAGTGAGCGTCTACGTTTCGGAGGACGCGCGCGGTCGCGGTGTGGGGCGGATCCTCCTGGCCGCCCTCATCCAGGCGTCGGAGCGGCAAGGGATCTGGACGCTCCAGGCCGGCATCTTCCCGGAGAACCAAGCGAGCGTGCGGCTGCATCGCGCGCTGGGATTTCGCGAGGTGGGAAAGCGGGAGCGGATCGGGCAGCTCGATGGAGCCTGGCGCGACGTCCTGTTCCTCGAGCGGCGGAGCGCGATCGCCGGCGTCTGACGGCGCTACGGCCGGCGCGCCAGCCGGTAGATCTCCCCGGAGAGCAGCGTCAGATAGAGTTCTCCCTTCCCATCCACGCCGAAGGAAGAGAGCCCCTGCATCGGCCCGCCGGCCGCGGTACGAAGCACGGGCGTCCAGTCGCGCGGAACGGCCGGAGCTCCGCTCACCAGGCGCAGGCTGCGCACGATCCCCGTGCAGTAGTCGCCATAGAAGTAGGTCCCGCGCAGCTCGGGCAGCTCCATCCCGCGGTAGACGAAGCCTCCGGTCACGGAGCATCCCACGCCATGATCGTACTCGGCGATGGGCAGCGTGATCCCCGCCGGGTTGCAGGACAAGCCCGGCGGATAGCAGTGCGTCCCTTCCATGCGGTTCCAGCCGTAGTTGCGCCCTCCCTGGCCGGCCGGCTCCACGTCGATCTCCTCCCACGAGTCCTGGCCCACGTCCCCGATCCACATCGCTCCGGTCTCGGCGTCGAAGGAGAAGCGCCACGGGTTGCGGAGTCCGTACGACCAGATCTCGCCCCGCGCGCCCGCCCGGCCCACGAAGGGATTGTCGGGGGGGACCGTGTAGGGCGAAGCCGCGTCCACGTCGAGGCGGAGGATCTTCCCGAGAAGGGCATCCAGATTTTGCCCGTTCCCCTGCGGATCGCCGCCGCTTCCGCCGTCGCCCAGACCGACGTAGAGCTTGCCGTCGGGACCGAAGGCGAGCTGTCCGCCGTTGTGGTTCGCGAACGGTTGGTCCACGAAGAGGATCTCCTTCTCCGTCGCGCCGGCGCTGTCGGGATTGGCCGAGACCTGGAATTCGACCACGCGCGTGTCCCCGCTCAGGTCGGTGTAGTCCACGAAGAACCGGCCGTTCGCGGCGTAGCCCGGGTGGAAGGCGAGCCCGAGGAGCCCCTGCTCGCTCCCGCCGCTCACGCGGGCGCTCAGGTCGAGGAACGGGCGGGGACGGAGCGCGCCTCCCTGGAGGATTCGGATCGCGCCGGTCTTCTCCAGGATGAAGAGGCGCGCCGTGTCGTCGGGCGCGGCGACGGCGCCGACCGGCTGGGAAAGGCCGCTCGTGACGAGGACGGCGTGGTAGTCGGCGGTGGAGGCCGCCGGCGGCGGCGGGACTTCACGCGAATTTCCGCCGCACGATGCGGTCGCGAAGAGCAGCAGCAGGAGCGCGGCGGCCCGGAGCCTCATCCGTCAGGTTCTCCTCAAACATGAACAGCCAGCGCGATAAGGGTACCGCGCTGGCTGAGGTATTGGGAGCGACGGGGTTGCTGCGGATCGTGGTGTTCCTGCCGCCGATCCTGCCCGACACTCCCCGCCCCTGCTTCCGGGGCAACGGGCTGGCGCCCTTGACGCGCGCCAGCCTCGTTGAATAACGATAGGCGGCCCGGCGGAAAACGCAAGGGGAGGCGGGTGATCCCGCCTCCCCCGGTCCGACGCCGATCCGTCCCGCGGATCAGCGGTCGTAGTCGTCGTCGTCGTCCACGTCGCCGCGGTGGTCGTCCTCGCAGCGATCGCCACGGTCGTAGCGCCCGTCATCGTAGTCGTAGTCGCGATCGTATCCACGGTCACAGTAGTCACCGCGGTCGCCCAGGTCCCGCCAGCCGTCGTCACCCCAGTCGCCGGAGCCCCTCCAGTCGCTGCACTCCACCCGATATCCCCGCGGCCGGTGGGAGCAGGAATTCACGTGGGTCTGATACGCCCCGTAGCTGCTGAAACGGGCATCGCAGAAGTTGCAGCCGTAGAGGTAGTCGTCGTCGTGATAGCTGCCGTGGAAGCGCACGCCGCCGATCACGCCCGAGGCGGCGACGACGAAGCGGATCGGACGGACGCGGATGACATGGCGGGAATAGATGTACTCGGGCGGGCAGTAGGTGCGCCACGCCTGGTAGCGCGGCCCCCGGCTGGCGCGGATCACGATCATGTCCCGATAGACGCGGCGATCGCCCCAACTCCGCCACTGCCGGCTGAAGCCGCGCGGCGCGGAATCGCGGCGGTAGATCCGCTCCACGCGCCGCTCGCGACCCTGCTTCGGGGTCCACCACTTTCCACCGGGGTCGGCCTTCGCGTCGCCCGGCGTCGCGAGCAGCGCCGCTCCCACCAGCGCGGCCACCGCCGCTCCCATCGTAACGGTACGAATCATCGGGTGCTCCTTTCCTGGGTCCTTCGAGTGACGAGTCTCACCGGCACGTGCGCTGCCGCCCATTGCAACCCACATGCCGAGGCGCCGGTCACGCTCAAGTCATGAATAGACAATCACATGGACGCTCTGGAGTCATGGCCGGCCAGCCGCGCGCCGTGACCGGCGGGCGCCATCGCGGACCAGGTGTCACACACAGGCCACAGATCGAAAACGCGGCGCTCACCTCCGGAGCGGTACCTGCCGATACGTTAAGCCGGCCCCGCGGGGAGCGGGCCATCGACGAGACCAAACCAAAGGGGGACCGACCATGGCTGCTTTCTCCGACTGGGATTCGCTGGAGTACCAGGCCCTGATGGCTCGCGGGCGCGACGCCGAGCGCACGGCGCTCGTCTGCTGGACGGCTTCGGGCATCGCGGCAGCGATGCTCCTCTCCTGGGGCATCGCCGCGAAGAGCGCGAGCCTCATGCTTCCGGTCATCTTCGCGACCGCATTCGGCTTCTACGCCGCCGTCCACGGGCGTCAGCAGGTGCGCCTGATCGCGGGCTACGTGAAGGAGTTCATGGAGCCGAACGGCAATTCGGGCCCGCAGTGGTTCACGCGGCTCGCGCAGCTCGAGGTCGTACCCGGCTTCAATCCGTCGGGCGACTGGGCCGTGGCGGCGCTCGCGAACCTGACGGTGGTGACGGCGATGGCTTTCTCGTGGATCTACGCCGGCGGCGCGGGACAGCGCGGCGATCTCATGGCGGGGATCGCGACGGGTCTGGGACTGGTCTTCTGCTTCCATTCGATCACGGAAACGGCGCGCATCCGGCAGACCAACGCCGGCGCCCTCTGGCGTCAGATCACGTCGCATGCCGAAGAGCGGCGGGGCCCGCGTCTCGCCTCGCGCGGCTGAGACAGCCCGCGCCGCAGCGCGGGGAGCGTTCGATCGGAGCGGCTCCGGCGGTTTCGCCGGGGCCGTTTTCGTTCAGCGCCGAGGGGGTGCCGGAGCCGTGAGGGACTTGGCCTCGGCCAGCGAGAGGAAGCGGGGCCTGGGAAGCTCGATCCGGCGGCCCCGGACGTCCTGGCCCGCGAAGAAATCCTGCACGGCCTGCTGCACGTCGTTGAAGGGGAGCACCTCGTGCCATCCGTTCTCGACCACGAGGTGGATTCCGTTGGGAAAGCCCCAGCGCACCTCCTCGGCCTGGAAAGGCGGCGTGATGCCGTCCATCGACCCGGTCAGGAACAGCGTTCGCACCGGGCTGTAGATCCGTTCGCGGAACGCCGGTCCCAGATCCGCGCCTCCCACCAGATCGCAGAACGCGGGATTCACGAGCATGTTCTTCACGTTGCCGAGGAGCGCCGTCCGCGATTCGCGGGCGACGACGCCGCGCCGCTCCGGCGAGGCGCCCGACGCGCAGTCGGTCGTCACCTGCATCACCGAGATGCCCGACGCCGTCGCATTCACGAGGTCTTCGACGCGCCGGACGAGCAGCGTCGAGTCGCCGTTGGCGAGCGAGGCGAACAGGGCGGGGAGGAATGGCGCGCGGGTCCAGTCGTTCAGATCCGAGCCCAGGACCGCCTGGATGCCGGAGGGTCCGATCCGCATCCCGACGACCTTTCCCGTCTTCCGGTCGGTGATCCGGAGCGTGGCCGGCCGCCACGACAGCCGCTCGATCAGCCGGCGCACCGAGCCCTCGAGATCCGGGAGGTCGTGTCCCCAGGCCGCATCCTGCGCGACCAGAGTCGAGACGCGTTTCAGCTGGAAGTCGTTCACCGAGGGAAGGCGCCAGGTCATGTCGGGGCCGCGCGTCCCCGCCAGCACGGCCGCGTCGACCCGGTCGCCGTGGCGGCGGATCATCTCGAGGGCGAGCTCGGTTCCGTACGAGACCCCGATCAGGCGGAGCCGCTCGACGCCCAGCGCGCGGCGCAGGTCTTCCAGGTCCTCGGCGCTCTCGCCCGTGTTGTAGGCCTCGATCGCGATGCCGTCGTTGCGCATGAGACGAACGCAGGGGCGGAGCATGCTCCCGAGCGCCGAGGCCGTCTTGGCCTCGCTCTCGAAAGCGTCCGGCGGAAGCGACCCGCGGACCGCGCACTGCAGGGTCGGATCGGAGAGACCCGATCCGCGCTGATCGAGGACGATCACGTCGGAGCCCGAGCGCAGCTTCTCGAAGAACTCGAGATAGGGCGGCGTCCGCGCGAGCAGCGTTCCCGGATACCCGGGACCTCCCGGGAGGAAGACGATCGGCGGGCCGGGGGAGGTGCTCGGGGATCGGAAGCGGAGGAAGACGATCGCGATCTGCTTGCCCGCCGGACGGGCGTGCTGCTCCGGGACCGTCAGCCGGCCCAGCTCGGCGGGGCGCTCCACGCCGTCCAGTCCCTTCACGGCGTAGGGCGCGAAGACGAGCCGCGAGCTG